>JAZQUO010000026.1:0-11267 GCA_045631325.1 Oscillospiraceae bacterium | reverse complement strand
GAAATATCAAGAGGCTTCAATGCATGAACTTCATTTTTGCTGCCTTCGTTATATGTTTTATAAAGACCTTCTGTTCTTAAAATATCCATTCAAAAAGCCTCACTTTCTTGTTTTGATGTTTTCAATGGGAAGATATTTCTGGATGTTTTTCATGGGAAGAATATAAAGCATTGTGATTATTGCTGCAAGAACGATACAGGCAATAAAATGCAGCCACCAGGGATATCCCCAAAGAAGGTTTCCGAGCACCGCATCGGAAAGAAGGGCATAAATTGCGATTCCGCCCCAAAGAAGAACGTTTGCGATGAGTACCGCAATTCCGGAAACAGCAAGTCCGATATAAAGCTGGCGCCTGATGAGCTGTTTGTTGCTGACGCCCAAAGACTGCAGAATTCCGATTTTGTTTCGCTCCTGTTCAATATCGGAAGAAATTGTGTTTGCAAAAATCAAAAGTGCAAGAAGAACCGCGGTAAGACCGAGAAGACATACCAGCAGGATATTGTTGATTCCGTCCTGCAAAAGTTTCTGGTTGCTTTCGTGATAGAATTCAATATCCATATATTCGCTTCTTGCGTAAACAAGAAGAGTTGTGTCAACGTCGTATTTGGAGAGTCCTTCTTTGGCATTGATATAAAAATCGGTAGTGCCGTAACCGCTTGACATATACATTATTTTAAAGGAGCGGATTTCGTTATGCGAACGGGTTCTTATGGAGTTCGGAAGAATATATCCGGCAAGTTTCGAAGAACATATTATCTGATATCCTTCATCGGAACCGCTTATCGGCCAAATTCCTTCTCCCGGGAAATAATAGATTATTGCTCCGACTTTTACTGTGTCGGAGAATATTTTATAGGTATAGCTCATTCCGCCTATATATCGGGTTTGAGCGCCTATGGTAATTCTGTCACCAACGGAGATTCCGCTGTCTTTTTTATAAATGTGTTTGTATTCTTCGTAAAAAGTAAGATCGATTCCGGAGGAAGCAACTTTTTCCCAACCGGTTCCTTCAGAAGAATTTTTGCTTTTTCCGTTATCTTTATAAAGCGGAACAAAAACAAGAACTTCTTCACCGGCATCAAATGCTTCCTTGTCGAGCTGTCCGACCGTTGCTGCCGAATTGAATTTTTCAAAAGATTCGCTTTCGGAAGAAATTGCGAAAAGTTCAACCGGATATCCGATAAAGTCATCGGAACCGTAACTGTCATTTATAACTTTAAGATCATCGCCATAGGCTTTTTCGAGAAGAAAACTTTCTACCGAATCACTTTTCAATACTGCATCTTCTGCGGTGCGCTGAACTTCAATGGATTCGCATACGCCGAGAGCTTCAAGAGCAGCAATATATTCCGGAAGCTGTCTGTCGGAAGCGGAAAAAGGAAGCTGGAGAAAATAATCCGGGCGATTGTCACGTTCAACGGTTTCACGGTAAGGTGTCATAAAACGGAAACCGATGAAAACGCAAAGCGTCATTATAAGCATCATAAAAATGCAAAGAAGCGCATTTCCGAGAGTTCTGCTTCTGTTTGCGGAAAGCCCGCGAAGAGTTACGTTAAGGAAATTTTGCCGAATATCTTTTTTGGGCGGAGAAAGGGGCTTTTTCCTTGATATTCTTCCTGTAAGCGGAACGCCGATCGCCATAATACTGGGAATCATCATTCCGATAAAAAGCGCGAAGGTTCCTGCGAGTATTGCAAAAATAAAAATCAAAGGATCAACGGTATAAATTATATCACGGTTCTGTGCTTTTTCAAGAAATGAAGTCGTGATATAAGCTCCGCCAAGACCGAGAACAGAGCCGACAGGAAGAGTTGTTATCCAGAAATAGAAGAATTCCCAGAAAAGCATCTTTGCAATCTGTCTGCTTTCGGCACCGATTGATTTCATAAGTACTATTCTGCGGAGCCTTTTCTTCATCTGGGTGAAGAAAATCTGGAAAACCGCAGAAACGGTAGTGATAAAAAGAATTACTGTAACAAGGGTGAGAGTTTGTCCGTTTCCTTCGGAAGAGGAAGGATAGGCAAAACGGTTAAGACGCAAAACTGTTAAATCATGAGGTTTTTCTGCTGATTCTGCAGCAATATGGCCTGCTTCATTTCTGATTCCGCTGTTGATTATATTTCGGCAATCTTCCCAGAGTTCACGGGGAGAATTTTTTTCCGAAGAAAGAAAAACAAGATTGAAATATGGTTTGAAATCAAAATAAGTGTATTTTTCAACAGCTTTTTTCTGCGCGCCGATATAAACATTATAGTTTTCCTCGGTTACAAAACCGCTGGGCAAGGGAAGCATTCCCGTATCCCATCTGTCCGAAAAAGTATCAACAACGCCGCAGATGGTATAAGTAAATGGAATATTTACAATGATGTCTCTTTTGTTTATAGTGATTCGGACGTTGAGATTTTCATAACCGATAAGGTCGGCAGTTTGTCCGAAATAGAACGATTTTTCCTCTTCGGTCATATGGGATGCCATATAATCGGTGATGTTTGTTCCGGTGTCGGCAAAAGAATTTACAAAAGCGGAATAAACAGTAATAAACTGTTCTTCGGTCATTTCATCAAAAGGAATTATCTGGCCTTCCGGATGCCTGTCATCGGCAAGAACCATTGCAATGAAACTTCCTTCGCGCTGGGAAGGATAGAAGGTGAAAAATTCCTCATAAACTTCTTTATTGAAATTGAGGATAAGCGGATTATAATCGTTCCATGCCTTGCGATTATAGATATCTTTTCCTTCGTTTATGATATCTTCTTTCGAAAGTTCAATGATTTCATCGAGCCTTGCAAGATATTCATCGTTTCCGGGAATATGAATCTGGGAAACAACGGTGAAGCTGTCACCGAGTTTTAAATTGAGTGAAGAAAGTCTTGCATATTCAAGAGCAATTTCGTTTTTTGCTTCCGGCCATTTGCCTTCTTTAAGAGTCAGATTGCCGGTTTCGGAAAAATCTGATGAAAAAGGAGTTATATAATATTCATTGTCTCCGGAAAAATAATCGATTCCCGAAACGGATACCATCGGAAGAACAATTGAGCTTCCTGCTTTTTCGGTAAGTTCAAAAATAGTTTCTTCGGTAAGATTAACGATTGAATCTTTTTCGCTGTATTCCGCACCGGTAAGTTCGGAATCGGAAACCATTACCTGCCAGTTTCCGTAAGTTTCATGACGCTGGCGTTCGTCGGTTTCCTGAAGGGAAGTTATTATTGTAGTTGAAAGAACAAGAAACAGAAAAGCAAGAGCAACTACGCTCCAAAGCAAAAGACTGTTGCGCTTTTGTCCCAAAAGTCCGCGCAAGGCTATTTTTCGCATATATAAACCTCTTTTCGACATGAAAATAAACCTTTGTTATTTTATCATATTTTATATAATAATACAACTTTAAATATATCTAAGTGAAATCATTCAATTTTCCGTTTCTTAAGATTTTATTAAGATTAAGTTGGTTTTATTGAAAACGAAAGATAAATGATATACAATGAAGCTGAAAATAAGAAAGGGAGGTGTTACAATGAAAAAAGCCCTGTTTATATCTGTATTTTTTGTTCTTTTAGTTCTTCTTTGCGGATGCAAAAGCAAAAAGCAGCAGATTGAAATTATAATTCCGGCAGGAAGCGAAGAATCTTTTGTTTTTTCGGATGAAGTTTTTGCCGCAACAAAAGAAAAAATTATTGTAACGGCCGGAGCGGGTTTTGATAATACATCTGTAACTCTTAAAACGGAAAAAGTATCGGAAGAAAATGCTTATGAACCGATTTATCTTTCTCATGAAGAACCGGTAATGATAAAAGTTGAAAAAGACGGTTGGTTTAAAATCGGAGTTTGCATTCAGAATTCTTCGGAATATGATATTGCGGTTTCGCTTTATTTGGAAAATATCGAGATTAAATCCGGGGAAGGAAAATAGTTATGAAAATATCATCTTTTTTATATTTTGCTGCTTTTGGTGCAAAGACAATTCTGTTCGGAAAAAAATCGCCGATTCTTGGAACGGTAATTGTAACGGACAAATGCAACCTGCATTGCAAACACTGTTCCGTCAATAATATTACAGCAATTGTACATCCTTATGAACAAATCCGGAAAGAAATGCAGCAGTTATATGATATGGGAGTTCGCATTCTGTTCTTTTGCGGCGGCGAAACATTTCTTTGGAAAGATGGTGATCGCACTCTCAGAGATTTGGTAACAGAAGCAAAAAGAATGGGATTTCTCATAGTCAACGTAGTTACAAACGGAACATTCCCAATCGATCTTCCTGAAGCGGATCTGATTCTTCTTAGCCTTGACGGAGACAAAAAACATCATAATGAAATTCGCGGAGATACCTACGATACCATTATGAAGAACATCGGCAATGCTACCGCAGACAATATCTGCTTCTATATGGCAATAAATAAAATTAACAAGGATTGTGTTCGGGACGTATGTTTAACTGCGCGTGACACCAAAAACGTTCGTGCAGTATCGTTTAATTTCCATACACCGTATCCGGACACAAAGGAGCTGGCTTTAAGCAGAGAAGAAAAAGCCGGATGCTGTGATACGATAACACAAATGATAAAAGAAGGCGCGCCTGTTTTCAACCTTAAAAGCGCATTTCCGTATCTGATCGAAAATCGGTTTCCGACGCCTTGCCATCAATGTGTTGTTATGGAAAACGGAAAGTTATCCACCTGCGGTCGCTGTATAGATGTTCCGGGTCTTTGTGATCAATGCGGATACTTTTTTGTTGCCGAATATACGCTTTTGTTCAAAGGCAATCCAAAAATAATTTTTGAAATGCTTCGTACATACCTGAAGTATATTTAGGAGTAATATGAGTATTATTACAAGTTTAACAAGGATGTGGCTTACACGAACAGTGCGGCCTTTTACATTCAAAAATGAATATGACCAAATATTGCCGTTTGAAGAATGTGAAAACCTCGGGTTATACGTTCATATTCCTTTTTGCAAAAGTATATGTAACTTTTGCCCGTATTGCAAAGTGAGATATTCAGCTGAACTGTGTGATGAGTACATTGATTCATTGATTCGGGAAATACATCTTGTCGGGGGCCAGCAGGCAGAACGGAAAAAAGTAACCAGTCTGTATTTTGGTGGGGGAACTCCCGCGCTTGCGGCAAATCGTATAAAAGAAATTATTAATGCGTTAAATGAGCATTTTACTATTACAGAGGGAATTGGATTGGAGCTTCACCCCGATAACGTTAACGTGGAAGTGCTTCAAGTATTGAAGGATGCTGGTGTAACAAAAATCAGCATTGGTATTCAGTCATTCAGTGATAAATATCAGAGGATTCTTGGCAGAAAGAAGATTGATACATCAGAAATAATGTCTGCTTTGTCGGCTGTTCCTTTTGAAACTGTTTCGATGGACTTTATCTTTGCATTGCCCGGACAGACTTACGATGATCTGAAATCGGATATTGATACCGCTTTTTCCTTGGGGGCGAATCATGTTGCAATATATCCGTTTATTGATTTTGCTTTTACGGAAAGTAAGGTTCCGGCAATGCCAAAAAAAGATAAGAGAGAGCTGCTGGATGCCATCACAAAATATTGTTTTGACAAGGGATATTCACGCAGTTCCATTTGGACGTTTTCCAGTGAGCAAAATGCAAACTACTCTTCCATGACGAGAGATAACTTTATTGGCTTCGGTTGTTCCGCAACAAGTCTTTTTAAGGATCAATTTAAAATCAACACGTTCGATGTTGCATCTTACTGTGAAAGAATTCGTTCCGGAAGACTTGCAACATCATTAACAATTCGCTTTACAAAACGGCAAAGGATGATTTACTGGTTGTTCTGGACTGCATACAGTACAAATGTAAAAGCAAAAGATTTTGAAAAATTCTTTGGTGTGCCGCTTAAAAGAATGTATGGGTTGGAACTTTGGACCGCAAAGCTTTTAGGATTTGTGAAGGAACACGACGGCACCTATGAAATGACGTTGAAAGGCGCTTTTTATTATCATTATTATGAGAATTTTTACACATTATCTTATATTGATAAGATGTGGGGTATTATGCGAAAAGAAGCGTTTCCGGATCAGATTATTCTGTAAAAAAAGAGTAAGCTTTGATTAAAATAGCGTTTGGTGGAATAGAATATCAAGCGTTCATATATGAAAAATGACCGGAAAAATCCGGTCATTTTATTTCTATAAACCATTTTTTGTTTGGAAAAACTTTATGTAAAATTTTGAGCACGGAACAAATACAGCATCCTTTAATTGGTATGCTCAAAAATGAAATATGCAGAACATAGCGGTGCTCAAACGATTTCATAATGTTCAAGAACCTTGTGAAGGTTCTCTTTTTTGCTTTCTTCCATAGGACCGAGCGGAAGTCTGCAATGTCCGAAATTCTTGCCGAGCATATTAAGTGCTTCCTTGACAGGAATGGGATTCACATCCGAAAAAAGCGCATTAATAAGCGGAATAATCTCAATTTGCTTTCTTGCGGCTTCGATATATCTGCCTTCAAAATAAAGTGTACAAAGTTCCTGCATTTCTTTCGGAACAATGTTTGCGGCAACAGAAATAACTCCTTTTGCACCGATGCTCAAAAAAGGAACAGTCAGTTCATCGTTTCCTGAATAGATATCAATTTTATCTCCGCAAAGCGAAAGAGTTTGTTCTGCCTGGGCAAGATTTCCGGAAGCTTCTTTGATTGCACAGATAAAAGGATTTTCTGCAAGCTTTGCATAAGTTTCAGGCTTGATATTTAGTCCTGTCCTTGACGGAACGTTATAAACAATTGTTGGAAGCTGGCACCATTTTGTTATATAGGAATAATGTTCTATTAAACCGCTTTCGTTAGCTTTGTTGTAATACGGAGTTACGGAAAGAACAGCGTCTGCGCCGGCGTTTCTGGCATTTAAGGCGAGTTCTGCCGCATGGCGGGTATTGTTGCTTCCGGCACCTGCAATAAGCGGCACACGGCGGTTGATGACATCTTTTGCACAGCAGATTATATTATATTGTTCTTCATCGGAAAGAGTTGCCGATTCTCCGGTAGTTCCGTTTACAATAATTGCATCTGCACCATTTTCGATAAGTTCATCGATATGATCCGCATATTTTTTCAAGTTAACGCTGCCGTCGGAATGCATCGGAGTTACTGTTGCTACTCCGCATCCGGTAAAAATTGTATTTTTCATAATAAAAAACCTCCGCAGGATTCAGATAATAGAAATCTATGCGGAGGAATTTTTTATTATGTTAATTAATCAAAATAGCCTTTTGCGGCATAAAGTTCTGCCATAAGAACGTTTCCGCCTGCGGCGCCTCTTAATGTGTTGTGTGAAAGACTTACAAATTTATAATCGTACTGGCTATCCTCACGAAGTCTTCCGATGGAAACTCCCATGCCTTTTTCAAGATCACGATCAAGTTTTGCCTGAGGTCTGTCGGGCTCTTCAAAATAGGTAAGGAAATGTTCCGGCGCAGAGGGGAGTTTTAAAATCTGCGGTTCGCCGCTGTATTCTGCCCAGCATTTTTTGATTTCTTCGATTGAAGGTTTGTTTTCAAAACTTACGAAAACCGCGGCTGTATGTCCGTCGGAAACGGGAACACGAAGGCATTGAGTTGTGATAGCAGGGGAAACCGCATTTATGATTTTGCCGTTTTCGACTTTTCCCCATATTTTAAGCGGTTCGTTTTCGCTTTTTTCCTCTTCGCCGCCGATGTATGGAATAAGATTATCCACCATTTCGGGCCAGCGTTCAAAGTTTTTTCCGGCGCCGGAAATTGCCTGATAAGTACAGGCGAGAACTTTTGTTATTCCGAATTTCATAAGAGGGTGAAGCGCGGGAACATAGCTTTGGATTGAACAGTTCGATTTTACGGAAATGAATCCGCGTTTTGTTCCAAGACGCTGTTTCTGTGCTGCGACTACTTCCATATGTTCCGGGTTGATCTCAGGAATTATCATAGGAACGTCGGAAACACCGCGGTTTGCACTGTTGTTGGACATAACGGGACATTCAAGCTTTGCGTATTTTTCTTCAAGTTCCTTTGTTTTTGCTTTATCCATATTGACCGCGCAGAAAACAAAATCAACAACAGAAGCTATTCCTTCGGCATCTTTTTCAGCATCGAGAACGATCATTTCTTTTACAGATTCAGGAATTTCGGTTTTCATTGCCCAACGGCCGGAAACAGCTTCTTTGTAAACCTTTCCGGCGCTTTTTTCTGAAGCGGCAAGAATTTCGATATTGAACCAGGGGTGATTTGCCAGAAGGGTTATAAGGCGCTGGCCGACCATTCCGGTTGCACCGATAATACCTACTTTGTAATTTTTCATTAAAGAAACCTCCTTTAATAAAAATGCTTGCAATAAATCCTGTGTTGCAATATAATATATAAGTTATAATGAATATGTTTTTGATTTTATCATTACATATTTTTTCTGTCAATATTTTTAAGAATTTTTAATAAAAACGGTGATTTAATGAAAACAAGCGATTTTTATTTTGATCTTCCGGAGGAACTTATTGCACAGCATCCTGCGGATCAGCGTGACCATTCCCGCCTTATGCATCTTAACAGAGAAACGGGAGAGATTGAACATAAACATTTTTATGACATAATAGATCTTCTTGAACCGGGCGATCTTCTTGTACTTAATAACTCAAGAGTTATTCCGGCAAGACTTATCGGCGAAAGAGAAGATACTCATTCTCCTATTGAATTCCTTCTTCTTAAACAGAAAGACCTCGACGTCTGGGAAATTCTTGTTCGTCCCGGAAAACACGCTAAAATCGGTAAAAGATTTGTTTTCGGCGGTGGACTTCTTAAAGCCGAGGTTATAGATATCGTCGAAGAGGGCAACAGAATTGTAAAATTTGAACACGAAGGAAATATATATAACGTTCTTGATGAAATCGGACAGATGCCGCTTCCGCCTTATATTACCGAAAAACTTGCGGATAAGGAACGTTATCAGACCGTTTATTCAGATCCAATCGGTTCTGCTGCAGCACCGACTGCAGGTCTTCATTTTACCGAAGAACTTCTTGATAAAATCAGAGCAAAAGGCGTTAACACCGCTTTTGTGACTTTGCACGTGGGTCTCGGAACTTTCCGCCCGGTTAAAGTCGAGGATTTTGAAAACCATATAATGCATACCGAACATTATATGCTTCCGGAAGAAACCGCAAAACTTATAAACGAAACAAAAGCTGCCGGACATCGCGTTATTGCGGTAGGAACAACTTCCTGCCGTACGCTCGAATCCGTTGCATCTAAATTCGGTGAAATCAGAGCGGACGACGACGACACCAGCATTTTCATCTATCCCGGATATAAGTTCAAGGTTCTTGACGGACTTATCACAAACTTCCATCTTCCGGAAAGCACTCTTATAATGCTTGTTTCTGCCTTTGCCGGTTACGAAAATGTTATGAATGCTTATAAAACCGCTGTTGACGAGCGTTACCGTTTCTTCAGTTTCGGTGATTCCATGGCAATTATCTGATTATTTAATAAACAAAAATGCGACCGCAAAACGGTCGCTTTTTTTAGCATTGATATTAAATTTTCGGGCAATTATTCAACAGCTTGATTCTGAATTTTATCCCTGAACGTCTTTTGCAACGTTTCTGAATTTGTCTTTCGGCATTTTGCAAAGGGGGCAATGAAAATCTTCGGGAAGATCTTCAAATTTGGTGCCGGGGGCAATTCCTCTTTCGGGAATGCCTTTTTCTTCGTCATAGGTGTATCCGCAAATCATGCAAGTGTATTTCATAAGATTATCTCCTTTAATTTTTAATTTTCTATCAAAGTATTTCCTTGATTTGTCTGTATTATACACCAATATATTCCGGTTTTCTGTAACTTAATCACATTAGAACAAATTTTTAATCTTTTTTCAGATTTTTATAATTTTCAAGCTCTTCAGAAGTCATATGGTCTTCAAGTACGCCGAAAATTATCTTGCGGTCCCTTGCACTTGCTCTTCCGAATGCGCTGAGCATAAGGGATTCTTCCGTGCTCAAAGTTTTGATCGGGGCAGGGAAGCCGCTTATTCCAAAAAGATAATCAAGAGAAACGTCAAGAGCTTCCGCTATTTCCGCGGCAATATCTGCCTGGGGCTTTCTGCTGTTATTGACGTATCTCGAAAGGGTAGCTTCGGTTGCTCCTGTTTTTTGCGCAAGCCAGCTTTGGGTTATTCCGCGCTGTTTCATTATTTTTTTGACTTTTCTTCCGAAATATTTTATTTCTGCCATTCTATGATATCTCCAAAATATAAGTTATACAAAAAAGTATTATAATATTAGCATAAAAATTATACGATTGTCAAGATTTATTATACAAACGGAAAGCAAGTTGAAAAGTAATATTTTACAAATTCCACTTGAAAAGATTTGATTATTAAGTTATACTATATAAGTTATATTATGCCTTATAAAAAGAGGAGATTTAATGTTTACTGTAATTAAAAAAGAAGGAAGAGCTCGCAGAGCAGTATTTGAAACTGTTCACGGAACTGTTCAGACCCCTGCGTTTATGAACGTTGCAACCTGCGGCGCAATAAAAGGCGGCGTTGCCGCAGAAGACCTTAAGGAACTTCATTGCCAGGTTGCTCTTTGCAATACCTATCATCTTTCTCTTCGTCCCGGAGATCTGGTAGTAAAAGAACTTGGCGGTCTTCATAAATTCATGAATTGGGACAGACCTATTCTTACTGACAGCGGCGGTTTTCAGGTTTTCAGCCTTTCAAAACTTCGTAAAATCAAAGAAGAAGGCGTTTATTTCAGAAGTCATCTTGACGGTCACAGAATTTTTATGGGTCCTGAAGAATCCATGCAGATTCAGTCCCATCTCGGAAGCACCATTGCAATGGCTTTCGATGAATGTGTCGAAAACCCTGCTCCGAAGTCCTATGCGGCACAATCCTGCGCAAGAACTGTAAGATGGCTCCACCGCTGCAAAGCTGAAATGGACCGTCTTAATTCTCTTCCGGATACTATCAACCCGCATCAGATGCTTTTCGGTATCAACCAGGGATGCACTTTTGAAGATCTTCGTGTTGAGCATATGAAAGAGATCGCTAAACTTGATCTTGACGGCTATGCAATCGGCGGTCTCGCCGTAGGTGAACCTACCAATGAAATGTACCGCATTATCGATGCCGTTGAGCCGCATATGCCGGTTGATAAACCCCGTTATCTTATGGGTGTAGGGACTCCTGTTAATATTCTTGAAGCAGTTCATCGCGGTGTTGACCTTTTTGACTGCGTTATGCCAAGCCGTA
>JAZQUO010000025.1:0-16223 GCA_045631325.1 Oscillospiraceae bacterium | reverse complement strand
TCCCCTGTTCTATCTGGAGGAAAATGGCTGTTGCGACAAATTGCTTAGACAGTGAAGCTAATGTAATTGTAGTATGTGATGTGAAGGGAGTGTTTGTGCTATGGTCAGCATTACCTTGGCAATATTCAAAAACAACTTGACCATCTTTAAGAACAAGCACTCCACCTTGAAAATCTCTCGAAATAATATTTTCAAATGGTTTTATAAAGATTTCTCCATCAAATTCAGATTTTGCGAACTGTTTGCATATTTGAATTATATACTGGCAGCGTAAAGAAATCAACCGGCGCTCCTTTCCGTATATGTCCGATTTGATTATACCATGCGGAGATAAAAAATGTTATTTCAACAAAAAGCTTAAATTGACACAAAACCGAAATCAAGCTATACTTATTTTCAGAAAAAAGATTGGAGACCCCGCGATGACAAAAATCCTTTTCGTCTGCCACGGCAACATCTGCAGAAGCCCGATGGCGGAATTTGTTATGAAAGACCTTCTTGAAAAAACGGGAAGAGAATATGAATTCGAAGTTTCTTCCGCCGCAACAAGCACCGAGGAAATCCGAAGCGGAATCGGAAACCCGGTCTATCCCCCGGCGAAAAAGCTTCTTGCGAAAAAAGGCATAGATTGCTCCGGAAAGCGCGCAAGACAGATGACCCGTTCGGATTACGATTATTACGATTTCCTCATCGGAATGGATAACTGGAATATCCGCAACATGCTCCGCATAACCGGCGGCGACCCGGAAGGAAAAATTAAAATGCTCCTCGATTTCACAAACCGCCCGGGCGAAGTTGCGGACCCCTGGTACAGCGGCGATTTCGAAACGACCTACCGGGACGTTCTCGAAGGCTGCGAAGGAATCCTGAAAGCCTCCTTTGTGTAATAACGGATGGACAGCCTTCCCAGAGGGGAAGGTGTCACCGAAGGTGACGAAAGAGGGATTACTAAGAACCCGGAGGGATTGTAACCCTGCCCAATTTAAAACGGGCGGAAAATATCCGCCACCACTTGAAAACGATGTGAATCCGTGCTATATTAAAACCATAAAACACGAAAAGGGTGAAAAGATGCGCAAATAATCCGTTTTTGAAGTAAGAATAAAAACCGAAAAACCTTCGGCGCTTCCGCAAAAATTTGCGGCGGCTTTGTTCCTTACGGAAAAACGCGGATAATTTGTGTAAAAGCCCTTTTGCATAAAACAAGAGCTTTTATTGGTCTGCGTTCGCTTTGCCGAAGGCAGACCTTTTTTATTAGCCTCCCTTGCCTAAAGGGAGGGGGACCGTCGAAGACGGTGGAGGGATTCTTTCTCCGCTGACTGCCATAAAAAACGGGCGGATGATATCCGTCCGTTCAGTGATTGCGGTACGGAAAATCCCATCAAAGCAAAAAGGAGGGAATTTATGCTCCAGATAAAAAACCTTTCAATGAACCATACAAAGGATTCTCACGTTCTTTCCGAAAACCTTTCCTTCGTTCTCAACGATGGAGATAAAGCCGCAATAATCGGCGAGGAAGGAAACGGAAAATCCACCCTTTTAAAACTTATTTATGACCCGGAACTTGTGGAAAATTACATCGAGTATTCCGGCGAAATAATCCGAAACGGCTCTGTTTTCGGCTATCTTGCCCAGGAAATTTCCGATTCCGAAAAAGAACTTTCCGTAAGGGAATTCTGCGAAAATTCCGAAGGCTTTTCCGAACTTCTTCCTTATGAAATCCATGACATCGCTTCACAGATAGGCATCGACCCGGAAATTTTTGAATCCGAAAGAAAGATGAAAACCCTTTCCGGCGGCGAAAAAGTGAAAGTCCGGATGGCAATGGTAATGGCAAAAAGACCGGATATCCTTCTTCTTGACGAACCTTCCAACGATATTGATATCGAAACTCTCGAATGGCTCGAAAATTTCATCAATTACTGCGGACTTTCGGTGCTTTTTATAAGCCATGACGAAACCCTTCTTGAACGCACCGCGGATATGATAATCCATATGGAACAGCTCCGCAGAAAAACAAGGGCAAGATGCAGCGTTTCAAAAACCGATTACAAAACCTATGTTACCGAGCGTCTTTCCGGTTTTGAAAAACAGGAACAGCTTGCAAGAAGCGAAAAGCGGGATTTTGATAAAAAGATGGACCGTTACCGCCAGATTTATCAGAAAGTTGACCATCAGCAGGAAAACATTTCCCGCGGTGACCCGCACGGCGGCGCACTTTTAAAGAAAAAGATGCATTCCGTTAAGGCCATGGGAAAGCGTTTTGAAAAAGAAAAAGAAAACCTTACCCAGATGCCGGAAAGCGAAGACGCAATTTTTCTCCGCTTCGGCGAAGAAGCAAAAGTTCCTTCCGGAAAAAGGGTCCTTTCTCTTGAAATTCCAAAGCTTTTCGCCGGAGAAAAAAACCTTTGCGGCGAAATAAAATTCGAAGTTTCCGGCGGCGAAAAAATCTGCATAATCGGAAAAAACGGAGCGGGAAAAACCACCCTTCTCCGAAAAATTGCCGAAGAACTTCTTTCCCGAAAGGACATAAAAGCGGCCTATATGCCGCAAAACTATGAGGAAGGTTTCGACCTTTCGAAAGACCCGATTGAACTTCTTGCGGAAGGCGGAACGAAGGAAGAACGGACGAAAATCCGCACCTATCTCGGAAGCATCAAGTTCACCGCCGACGAAATGAGCCATTCCGCAAAAGAACTTTCCGGCGGACAGAAGGCGAAACTTTTCTTCGCAAAAATGGCTCTCGGCGATTACAACGTGCTTATCCTCGACGAACCCACCCGAAACCTCTCTCCCCTTTCAAACCCGATGATTCGTGAAGTTTTAAAAAATTTCGGCGGTGTTATAATAAGCGTTTCCCACGACAGAAAATATATTGCGGAAGTCTGCGAAAAGGTTTTTGAACTTTCGGAAAACGGACTTGAGAGGGTTTATCCGGATTTTTGAACGGAGGTTTATATGAAAAAATTTGCGGTTTTGATCTATCCCGATTTTTCTCTCCAGGAGATAACCTGTCTGACTTCTGTTCTTTCGGTCTGGTTCGGTGAGAAAATTGATTTTATCGCAACGGAAAACAAAGAATATAAAAGCGAGGAAGGCTTTCGGATTTTTCCGACAAAAACCGTCGGTGAAACCGAAATCAAAGATTATGACTGCGTGATTCTTCCGGGAACAATAAATCCGCTTCCGGCACTTTTTGACGAAAACCTTATGAGTTTTTTAAAAAGTGGTGCAGATTCCAAAACAGTTTTTGCGGCAATTTCTTCCGCGCCCTTGCTTCTTTTAAAATCCGGAATTTTAGAAAACAAAAAATTCACCGCGGGATTTTTCATGCAGATGGCGGAAGTTTTTCCGTTCATCGAAAAGGAAAATTTTGTCCATAAAGGAATTGTTTCCGACGGAAATGTTATCACCGGAATCGGAATGTTCTTCCGGGAATTCGCAAAAGAGGTTCTTTGCCGTTTTGGTTATGATATCGGTGAAAATTTTATGCGGGAAAGACCGGAAGATTTTTCCGAAGATGAGCTTACTTTTTATTGGTCGGAAGAGGAATATGCGGAATTTTTGGGGGAACTTGCGGAATATCAATAGAAACAGAGTTTATTCTTCATCCGTCTGCTTCGCAGACACCTTTTTCCCCAAGGGAAGACTGTTTCGGAACGGTCAAGACCGTTCCCTACGGTTTGCAGTGGATTTTTCAAAAATACCATAGGGGCGAACCTATGTGTTCGCCCGTTTTTGGGTTGGACAGAGTTTATCCCTCATCCGCCTTTTTCGGCAAAGCCGAAAAATCCACCTTCCCCTCTGGGAAGGCTAAAAAAAGCACCCCGAAGGGTGCTTTTTTGTTTTTTATAAAAGTTTGTCGATTTCGGTTTTTATCTGTTCAAAAACCTCTTCAATGGTGCCGGTGGAATCGATTATTGCAATGTTGTCCCGGTCTTTAAGCATTTCGAAAACGATTCCGTAACGGCGGCGGGTTTCGGCGATCATTGCGGCGTTTTCCTCGTAAATTTCAAAATGGGTTCTTCCGGCGCGGATATGTTCGTGGCATTTTTCCGGATCCATATCAAGGAAGATGCAGATATCCGGCTTGGTGATAACCGGGCATTCAAGATTCATTCCCGCGACCCAATCAATTGCGCCGTCAACTCCCTGATATGCAAGGGAGGAATAATAATATCGGTCGCAAACAACGTCCGTTCCTTCGTTGAGATGTTTTATTATTCCATTTTTGGGGCTTACGTTATGCTGAACTCTGTCCGCCGCAAACATTGCCGCAAGTTCCTCTCTTGTTCTGGGATGTTCGCCGCCAAGACCGTCGCGAACCATTCCGCCAAGACCCGTTGCGGTGGGTTCCGCGGTATGGTGGATCGTTCTTCCCTTGCTGCGAAGATATTCCGCAAGAAGATTTGCCTGGGTTGTTTTTCCGCTTCCGTCAACACCCTCTATTACAATAAAAAGTCCGCGTTTGTTTTCCAAAATAAAAACGCTCCCTTCGGTTTTTCTGCGTATAATTATAACCGCTTTGCGGAAGGTTGTCAAACTTGATTTTGCCTTTTCAAAAAGCGGAATTTGTGGTATTATTACCTTATAAGGCTCCTTTGTGCAAAGGGAGCCGGCATTTGCAAAGCAAATGACTGAGGGATTGTAAAATTGAATCCCATGCCTCATCCGTTATTTTGCAAAGGAGGTTTCTTCATGGAAAATTTTTTTGAACCGAGCCTTTTTCAAAAACCTTTTTTAAGCGCGGTAATCGTTGCCGCCGGAAGTTCCGTAAGAATGGGCGGAAAAGATAAGATTTTTCTGCCGCTTGCAGGAATTCCCGTTGTTGCAAGAAGCCTTCTTGCCTATGAAAACTGCGAAGATGTTTCCGAAATCGTAGTTGTGACAAGGGAAAATTCGATTGGTGAAATCCAGAAGCTTGCGGAAGAATATAAAATAACAAAGCTTAAAGCTATTGTTCCCGGCGGCGAAACAAGGGCGGAATCCGTAAAAAACGGCGTTCTTGCGGTTTCGAAAGAAGCGGATTTTGTCGCGATCCATGACGGCGCAAGACCCCTTGTTCTTCCGGAAGATATAAGCCGCTGTGCCGAAGATGCTTTCCGCTGCGGCGGAGCAATTCTTGCTGTTCCGGTAACGGATACCATAAAATACGGAAGAAAAAACGGTTTTGTGGAATATACCCCTGCCCGGGAAAAACTTTTTGCGGCGCAAACTCCCCAGATTTTCGATATAAAAATCTATAAAGAATCCATGGAGCGGGCCTTCCGGGAACTTTCGGACTGGACCGACGACAGCAGGATTTTTGAAAACGACGCAAGAAAAGTTTTCCTGACTCCCGGAAAAAAATACAATATAAAAATCACCTCTCCGGAGGATATCCTTATTGCGGAAGCGCTTTTGAAAGGAAGGGAAGCGGAATGATAAGAATCGGTCACGGTTATGACGTTCATAAATTGGTCGAAGGACGCCGCCTTGTTCTCGGCGGAATAGAGATCCCTTACGAAAAAGGCCTTCTCGGACATTCGGATGCGGATGTTCTTGCTCATGCGGTTGCGGATGCGCTTCTGGGCGCTCTTGCTCTTCCGGATATCGGAAGAAGATTTCCGGACAAAGACCCGAAATATAAAGACGCCGACAGCATTCTTTTGCTGAAAGACGTTTATTCCGAAGTTTCGGGCATGGGATATTCCGTCTGCAATCTTGATTGTACGGTAATTGCGGAAAAGCCGATGCTCAAGCCGTTTATCGAACAGATGAGGACGGTTCTTGCGGATGCTTTGAGCACGGAAATTGCGAACGTAAACATCAAGGCCACCACCGAAGAAGGCCTCGGTCTTCGCGGCGAAGGAATCGGTGCTCACGCGGTGGTCCTTCTGGAAAAATAAAAATCTGAATGGCGGGCAAAAGCCCGCCATTTCTTTTTCCAAAAAGAAATAGGGTTGTAATAAAAAGCCCCTCATCCGTCAAAACCTTCGGTTTTGCCACCTTCCCCCAAGGGAAGGCTTTTTTTGGAACAGTCAGGACCGTTTCCTGCCGTAAAGCGGCGGTTTTAAAAATATTTTGAAAATTTCTTAATTTTATTTCCTTGCATCTTGCTATGAATTGACACTTATGTTATAATTAATTGCTTAAAGTATTATTTATTATATTATAAAGGATTTTTAATACTATGATGATTTCCACAAAAGGCCGTTACGGCCTCAGGCTTATGCTTGACCTTGCAACCGAAGGAAGCGAAAGACCTGTTCCGGTAAAAGAAATTGCAAAAAGACAGAATATAAGCGAAAAATATCTTGAACAGATCATAAGCCCACTTTCAAAAGCCGGACTTGTTAAAAGTATCCGCGGCGCCCAGGGCGGCTATGTTCTCACAAGGTCCGCGGCCGAAATCACCGCCGGAGATATTCTTCGTGCGGCGGAAGGAACAATTGCTCCTGTGGAATGCTGCGAAAGCGGATGCGACCGTTCCGACGGCTGTATAACTTTCGGGCTTTATAAAAAAATCCAGGATGCGGTAGATTCCGTTGTGGATTCCGTAACCCTTGCGGATATGCTTTCGGATGTCGGAATTTCCGTTTAACAAGCCATATTTTACAGTTTTTTCACATTTGTTCCATTGCTTTTAATCAAACAGACAAGTATAATATTAATATATTATTTTTAACACAAACAACAAGCTCGAAAGGGGAGCCTTCATAAATGAATTTCAACTTTTTCAATCAGGATATCGGTATCGACCTCGGTACTGCAAACACTTTAATCTTCACCAAAGGCAAGGGCATTATCATGCGCGAACCTTCCGTTGTTGCGGTCGATACCCGCACCGACACCGTCCGTTATGTCGGCCAGGAAGCAAAGGAAGTTATCGGCCGTACCCCCGGTTCCATCGTTGCTGTAAGACCTCTTAAAGACGGCGTTATCGCAGACTTCGATATTGCAGCTTCCATGCTCCAGATCTTCATCAAAAAAATCTTCAACAACTCCATTTTCGCAAGACCCCGCTGCGTAATCTGCATTCCCTCCGGCGTTACCGAAGTTGAACGCAGAGCGGTCCGCGAAGCAGCAATGAAAGCCGGCGCACGTCAGGTACATATCATCGAAGAACCCATGGCAGCAGCAATCGGCGCAGGTCTTCCCGTTGCCGAAGCATGCGGCAGCATGGTCGTTGATATCGGCGGCGGCACTTCCGAAGTTGCGGTCATCTCCCTCGGCGGTATCGTAGCTTCCAAATCCGTCCGCGTCGGCGGCGACGAATTTGACGCAGCAATCATTTCCTACATCAAAAGAAAATATAATCTTCTCATCGGTGAACGTTCTGCCGAGGCAATCAAAATGACCATCGGTTCCGCATTCCCCTTTGAAGAAGAACTTGAAATGGAAATCAAAGGCCGCAACCTTGTTGACGGTCTTCCGAAGAATATGTTCATCACAAGCGAAGAGATCCGCGACGCACTTTCCGATCCGCTTTCTTCCATCATGGACGCAATCAAATCCACCCTTGAACGTACTCCTCCGGAACTTTCCGCAGATATCATCGACCACGGTATAACCCTTACCGGCGGCGGAAGCCTTCTCCATAATATCGACAAACTTATTTCCAAAGAAACCGGAATGCCCGTTTATATTGCAGAAAACTCTCTCGATTGCGTTGCAGCAGGTGCCGGCGAAGTTCTTGACAACATCGATCTTCTCCGCGAAGTTGTTTCCGACAGCGAACGCCGTCTTGGATAATTTTCCGGAAATCAATTCATGGAGGAACCGCTTTTTCAAAAAAACGGTCCTCCATTTTGTTTAAGATTCCCCTGAAAAACGGGGCAATTTACGAAAGGAGGTGCGGCGCACCTTGCAGAAATTTCTGAAAAGCTGGTATTTCAAGGTTCTTTGCGGTCTTGCGGTTTTTTGCGTTGCAATAATGATTCGCGCCGCGGCTTCCGGAAGCAGCGAGGTTTTTCTTGCCCAGGCGGTTTCGGTAATTTCCCAACCGTTCCTTAAATTCAGCACTTCCGTGACCAATTCTGTAAGCAACTTCCTTGACAGATTTGCAAACGCGGAAGAACTTTATCTTGAAAACCAGGAACTCCGGGAACAGCTTCGCCAGGCAAACGAAAAACTGATCGGCGCGGAACAGGATAAACGTGAAAACGAACAGTTCCGTTCCTTCCTCGGACTTAAAGAAACGAACCCGGACTATGAATTTGAACCGGCAACGGTAATCGGCCGAGATTCCACAAACCGTTTTTATTCCTTCACAATCGATAAGGGCAGTATCAACGGCGTTGAACCGGCGGACCCGGTTATAACCGCGGACGGCCTTGTGGGAATCGTCTGGGAAGTGGGCCTTACCTATTCCCATGTCAGAACGATCCTCGATATTTCCGTCGAAGCCGGCGTTTATGATATCTCCACCCGAGATTCGGGTATTATAACCGGCGATATAAGCCTTTCCGCCGAAGGACTTTGCAAACTTAAATATCTTCCGCGCGAAAGCGGAATTGCAAGCGGAAACCTTATTGTAACTTCCGGAATCGGCGGCGTTTTCCCGAAGGACCTTGTTGTAGGAACGGTAAAATCAATTGCCGTTGATTCAAGCGGCCTTTCTCTTACCGCGGTGATCGTGCCTTCCGCCGATATTGAAAACGTGACCGACGTTCTCATAATAAAATCCTTTAACGGACAGTCGGAAGGATTTTCCGAATCTTCCGGGGAAGGCGGCGAAACCGAATGACAAAATATTTCCGCCGCAAAGTTCTTAAATTCCTGACATATGCGCTTATTGTTTTCGGCGCGTATATAATCCAGACAACTCCCGGGCTTTTTGATTTTTTCGGAATAAGCCCGATTCTTGTTTTGCCCGCCTGCATCTGCATCGCCGTTTATGAAGGCGAATTCGCCGGTGGGCTTTTTGGTTTTTTCTTCGGACTTTTCTGCGACAGCAATTCCGAAACGGTTTTCGGGTTCAATTCCCTTTTGTTCCTTGTTTTCTGCGTTTTCGCGGGACTTGCAACAATTTATATCTTCCGAAGAAGCACCATGAACATCATGCTTCTTTGCCTCGGGGCGCTTTTTCTCCGTTCCGTTCTTGAATTCGCTTTCAATTTCATCCTTTTCGGATACGAAAATCTTGAACCGTTTTTCTATACTGAAATTGCGCCGCAAATTGTTCTGTCCGCAATTTTTTCTCTTCCCTTCTGCGTTCTTTTCCGGTGGCTCCACAGAAAATTCGAACCGGAAACAACAAAGGAATAAAAAACGTTCTTTTAATTTTTACTGAAAGGAGGCGGACTTTAATGGCCGAAGGAAAAGACAGAAACGTCGCTCTCTGGCGACAGAATATCATTGTAATATCTGTTCTTATCGTTGCGGCAATTTTTCTTGTCCGCCTTATGATAATGCAGATCGCCGAAGGCGAATCCTACCGTTCATATCTTACGGAAGGATATTCCGTAACAAAAAAAATCGAAGCTTCACGCGG
This sequence comes from Oscillospiraceae bacterium, assembly GCA_045631325.1. Lineage (GTDB taxonomy): Bacteria > Bacillota > Clostridia > Oscillospirales > Ruminococcaceae > UMGS1668. Next base: position 6,748 of record JAZQUO010000025.1, on the reverse strand, counting down.
AGATATTGTTGACCGTTACGGACGCTCCCTTGCGGCAAACCGTGTAAGATACGATATAACTTTCGACAAAAACAACATTGTAAAAGATTCCGAAAACTCCGTAATTCTTGAACTTGTTTCAATTCTTGAAGAAAACGGCGAGGAATGGATCGACAATCTTCCGATCACAAAGGAAGAACCTTTTGAATATTCCGGAACGGAAGCAGCAAGAACAAAACTCCGGAAACATCTTGACCTTGCGGAATTTGCCTCCGCGGAGGACGTTGTTTTCCGCCTTAAGGAAAAATACGGTCTTGAAGAAATGAACAGCGAAGATTTCCGCAAGGTTGCGGGTGTCCGTTATGAAATGGACAGAGTCGGCTATAACTACGTGACCCCCTATACCTTCGCAAAGGACGTTTCCGCCGTTACGATCAACATAATAAGCGAACACAGCTATTATTTCCAGGGTATCGAAATCACCGAAAATTACGAACGCCAATATCCCAACGGCGACGTTGCGCCCCATATAATCGGAATAACCGGTATTATCTATGAAGAAGAATACGCAAATCTTGATAAATCCGTTTACGGAATAAATGATATAATCGGAAAAAGCGGATTGGAACTTGCCTTCGAAAGCGTCCTTAAAGGCAAGGACGGAAAAATGAAGGTAACTTACGATGCCGAAGGCGAAATCATAAGCGAAGAAATAATCGAGGAAGCCGTTCCCGGCGCAACCGTTGTTTCAACGATCGATATGGACCTCCAGAGGGTTGCATACAGCGCACTTGAAAAACAGATACTCAACCTTCGAAACACCGCCGAAGCCGGAAAAGGCAAGGAATCCGAAGGCGGGGTCGTTGTTGTAATGGAGGTCGGAACAGGTGAAATTCTTGCCGCCGCAAACTATCCTTCCTATAACCTTTCAACATATTACAAGGATTATTCCGAACTTCTTGCAACGGATTACAATCCCCTTTTCAACAGAGCGGCGGAAGGCACCTATGCCCCCGGTTCAACTTTCAAACCCGTTGTTGCAACCGCGGCGCTCCAGCTTGGAAACATCAAAGCAAACACAACAGTAAACTGTGAACATGTTTATACTTATTTTACCGACTACCAGCCGACCTGCCTCGGACACCACGGAAAAATAAACGTCCGCCATGCTCTCGGTTATTCCTGCAACATCTTCTTCTATGAAACGGGAAGAGTCATGGGAATCGACAACATCCGCCAGTATGCCTATTATTACGGCCTTGGCGAACCGACCGGAATTGAAATAAAAGAACGAACCGGCCAGGTTTCCAACCCGAACTGGGCGGCGGATAACGGAATAAGCTGGTTCAAGGGCGACGTTCTCCAGGCTTCAATAGGCCAGGGTTACAGCCTTTTCTCCCCTATCCAGATGGCGAACTATGTTGCGACCATTGCAAACAGAGGAGTCCGCGTGAACGCACATTTCGTAAAATCCATAAACTCCCACGATTTCAGCGAAATTCTTTACGAAACCCCCGTTGAAATCCTTTCGGATATGGAAATGACCGATTACACCTACGAAACCGTCCTTTCCGGAATGCTTCAGTCTTCCCAGGATTCTTCCGGATTCGTATGGGGCGATTTTGATATAAAAGTCGCTTCAAAAACCGGTACTCCCCAGACCACCACAAAAACCGTTAACAGTACCTTTATCTGTTATGCTCCGGCGGACGATCCGAAAATTGCAATCGCCGTAATAATCGAAAAAGGCTGGCAGGGTTATACCGCCGCCCCGGTTGCAAAGGAAATATTGGAATATTATTTCGGAACCGGAACCGGAAACACCCCGGAAACGGGAATTCTCGTTCCTTAAAAACCGCATTAGCATGCGATAAAATAAAAAATGAGCACGGCGCTTCAGCGCCGTGCTCATTTTTTGCAAAAAGGTTCCCTTGTTAAAGGGGGGCTGTCACGCATTCAGAAACAGGTGCGTGACCGGGGGATTCTGTATGGGTTACCGCCCGGTTTTCGATGGTTCCGCAAAATTAATGTAGGGCGGGGGTACCCCAAGGGTATTTCTTCGCTTCGCTCAGGGCACCTGCTCCCGCCGTTTTTAAAATTACCCGCCCGTTTTGAATCGGACGGGGTTACAATCCCTCAGTCTTTTGCTTTCGGCAAAATCCAGCTCCTTTTGCACAGGGGAGCCTTTTCGGGCGACCACATAGGGTCGCCCCTACGGAGTTCTAATTAACTTCCTGCTTTACATTTAAAGGAATCCCCCCACCATCTTCGATGGTCCCCCTCCCTTTAACAAGGGAGGCTATTGCCTTCCGGAAGGCTTTTTTAAAATACAAAGTTTCCGTTTTCGAAAATTACAACGTCTTTTCCGTCGCGGGTTTTTCCGGTTATGGAAAGGTCTTCGGTTCCGACCATAAAGTCAACGTGAACGCCTGCGTTTGCGTTGATTCCGGCTTCAAAAAGCTCTTCCTCGGTCATTTCGTCTCCGCCTTTGACGCTGGAAGGATATGCTTCGCCGAATGCGAAATGGCAGGAAGCGTTTTCGTCGAAAAGGGTGTTGAAGAAGGTTATCTTGCTGTTGGAAATGGGGGAATCATAAGGAACAAGGGCAATTTCGCCGAGATAACGGCTGTTTTCGTCGGTGTCGAGAGCCTTGTTGAGGACTTCCTCACCTTTTTCTGCGGTTGCCTTAACGATTTTTCCGTTTTCAAATTCAAAACGGATTCCGTCAACAATGTTTCCGTTAAGAACAAGGGGTCTTGCGGAATAAAGAATGCCGTTGACTCCGTCGCGTTTCGGTGCGGAGAAAATTTCCTCGGTGGGCATATTTGCAACGAACTTATGTCCGGCTTTGCATTCTTCGCCGCCCGCAAGCCACTGGCAGTTTTCCGGAAGTTCAACAACAAGGTCGGTTCCAAGGGAGTTTTTGTAATGAACGTATTCAAGATCCATTCCGGTAAGGGTTTTTGCTCTGCGTTCAAGGGTTGCGCAATGTTCTTTCCAGGCTTCGACAGCGTCGCCGTCTTCGGTGATCCTTACCATTTTGAAAATGGTTTCCCAAAGTTTTTCGTTTGCTTCTTCGCCTTTAAGTTCGGGGAAAACTTTTTCTGCCCAGGAAGTTATCGGAACGGAAGCAACGCACCAGGGGAATCCGTTTGTCATTTCAAGATTATAAAAATCCTTAAGGTCGCGGTTTGCGCCGATGCTGTAACGGCGCTGGCGTTCCTGATCAACGCCTTTAAGGTTTTCCGGGTCTGCGGCGGCAATGGAAATATATCCTGCGCCCTCTTTTGCAAGAGTGTTGAGTCTTTCTGAATCCCAACTGTAAACACCGTCAAAAAGGCTGTCATCGGCGCGGAGCCAATGTTCTCTGGTGCAATAATCGTCTCTCCAGAGCATTACTACGTCCTTTGCGCCAAGGTCATAGGCGGCGGTGTTAAGAAGTCTTGCAAAATCCGCGCGGTCAACCGGGCAGTTTATTACAAGGGTCTGGCCTTTCTGAAGGTTGATTCCGACCCCGACGATAAGTCTTGCGTATTGCCAAAGCATTTTCTGGTTCATATGGATTTCCTTTCCTTAAAAAAGCGGCGGGAGCTTTGGCTCCCGCCTTGCTTTTTATCAATTTTATTTTGCAACAAAGTTTACGAGTTTTCCGGGAACGCAGATTTCTTTAAGGATGGTTTTTCCTTCAAGTTCTGCCGCTGCGGCTTCTTTTGCTGCTGCAATGCAGGCGTCTTTGTCTGCGTCTGCGGGAACGTTCATTCTTGCTTTGATTTTTCCGCAGATCTGAACTACCATTTCGATGGTTGCGTCAACGCATTTTGCTTCGTCGTAAGCGGGCCAATCCTGTTTGCAAAGAAGTTCGTCATGTCCGAGAACTTCCCAGAGTTCTTCGGTGATATGGGGTGCAAAGGGATTGAGAAGAGTGAGGAAGAGTTCATATTCATCCTTGGTGATGCTTCCGGTTGCGGTAATGTCGTTGATAAGGCTCATCATTGCGGCAATTGCGGTGTTTGCTTTAAGGTTATCAACGTCTTCGCCGACCTTTTTGATGGTCTTGTGGAAGCTGCTTTCGAGTTCGCCGCGAATTCCTTCGCCCTGCATGATATCCTGAAGAGCCCAGACTCTGTCGAGGAAGCGTTTGCATCCTTTGATGGAGTTGGTGTTCCAGGGAGCGGCTTTTTCGAAGTCGCCGATGAACATTTCATAAAGGCGGAGGGTGTCTGCGCCGTAATCGCGGATTACGTCATCCGGGTTAACAACGTTGCCGCGGGATTTGGACATTTTCTCGTTGTTTTCGCCAAGGATCATACCGTGGCTGGTACGTTTGGAATAAGGTTCCTTGGTGGAAACTGCGCCGATGTCATAAAGGAATTTATGCCAGAAGCGGCTGTAAAGAAGGTGGAGGGTGGTGTGTTCCATACCGCCGTTGTACCAATCTACCGGCATCCAGTAATCAAGAGCTTCCTTGGAAGCGATTCCGGTGGTGCAGGTCGGGTCGCAATAGCGGATGAAATACCAGGAAGAACCTGCCCACTGGGGCATGGTATCGGTTTCGCGGTGTGCTTTTCCGCCGCAGCAGGGACAGGTGGTCTCTACCCAATCGGTCATAGTGGAAAGGGGGCTTTCGCCGGTATCGGTGGGTTCGTAAGATTCAACTTCCGGAAGGAGAAGAGGAAGCTGGTCTTCAGGAACGGGCTGCCAACCGCATTTATCGCAATAGATCATCGGGATAGGTTCGCCCCAATATCTCTGACGGCTGAATACCCAGTCGCGGAGTTTGAAGTTAACTTTTGCGTGGCCGATTCCTTCTTTTTCAAGGTGTTCGATCATTGCTTTTTTAGCTTCTTCAACGGTCATTCCGTCTTCAAAACCGGAGTTTACCATGATTCCTTCGTTGCAGTCGGTATAAGCTTCTTCCTCAACGTTGCCGCCTTTGACAACTTCGATGATCGGAAGACCGAATTTTTTTGCGAATTCCCAGTCGCGGGTGTCGTGTGCGGGAACAGCCATGATTGCGCCGGTTCCATAAGAAGTGAGAACGTAGTCGGAAATGAAAATCGGAATCTCTTTTCCGGTAACGGGGTTGATGCCTTTTACGCCTTTAAGCATTACGCCGGTTTTGTCTTTTGCAAGTTCGGTACGCTCGAAGTCGGATTTTTTAGCTGCCTCTGCCTGATATGCGCGGACTTCGTCGATGTTTTCAAGTCTGTCTGCCCATTTTTCGATATATGCGTGTTCGGGGCTCATTACCATATAGGTTGCGCCGAAAAGGGTGTCGCAGCGGGTGGTGTAAACGGTGAGAATATCGCCGAGGGTGGTGTTGAAGTTAACTTCTGCGCCGGTGGAACGTCCGATCCAGTTTTTCTGGGAAGTTTTGACTCTTTCGATGTAATCAACTTCGTCAAGGTCGTCGATAAGGCGCTGTGCATATTCGGTGATTTTAAGCATCCACTGGGATTTGACTTTATGGACAACTTCGCTTCCGCAGCGTTCGCAAACGCCGTTTACAACTTCTTCGTTTGCAAGAACAACTTTGCATCCGGTGCACCAGTTTACGTTAGCCTCTTTTTTATAAGCAAGGCCGCGTTTGAAAAGCTGGATGAAGATCCACTGGGTCCATCTGTAATAGTTGGGGTCGGTGGTGTTGATTTCGCGGTCCCAATCGAAGGAAAGACCAAGGGATTTAAGCTGTGCTTTGAAATGATCAACGTTGTTTTTGGTTACGATCTCGGGATGGATGTGGTTTTTGATTGCAAAGTTTTCGGTAGGAAGACCGAAAGCGTCCCAACCCATGGGGTAAAGGACGTTATATCCCTGCATTCTCTTTTTTCTGGAAACAATATCCAAAGCGGTGTAGGAACGGGGATGTCCTACATGAAGTCCCTGTCCGGAAGGATAGGGGAATTCAACAAGTCCGTAGAATTTGGGCTTGGAATAATCTGTGGTTGCGGCATAGGGTTTCTTTTCGTCCCAGATGTCCTGCCACTTCTTTTCAATTGCGGCAAAATCATAGCCTTTCATTTTTCGGTTCCTCCAGTTTTATTGAAATGCGCCCCTTGTTAAAGGGGAGAGGGCCACATGCCGTAAGGCGTGGCGAGGGGATTCATTATTTCCCGGTAGTTTTCGGAGGGTATCTGTTAAAGAATCCCTCCACCGTGCGTACCGCAACGGTCCCCCTACCTTTAGGCAAGGGAGGCAAATAATAAAAAAATCCCGTCTTTCGAATTTCTTCGAAAGACGGGAAATAAATTCACCCGCGGTACCACTTTCGTTGGCGCAGAAAAACTGCGTCCGCTCGATTCCGTATAACGGCGGCGCCGGCCGGTTTTACTTCCTTAGAAAGGGTTCTTCCGGCTGCTCGAAAGTGAGTTCATCGGTTTTCCGTTTCCGCCTTTCACCAAAACGGCGGCTCTCTTTGAACGGAAAAAACAGATTACTTGTTCTTTGTCAAAGCATTTATGCTATTAAAACATATCGAACTAATAATATCAATAATATAAGGGCTTTGTCAAGGGATTTTCATTTTTTTGAATTAAATCATTAAAAATATTGTAGGGGCGACCCTATGTGGTCGCCCGGAACTTCTCCTCAAGGAGAAGCCTTTTATTCTTCTTCGAAGTTGATTTCTTCGATTTTTGCGTCGGACCAAAGTCTTTCAAGGGAATAGAATTCGCGGACTTCGTCGTTGAAGATATGAACGATTACGCTTGCGTAGTCCATAAGGATCCAGCTTGCGGAAGCATAGCCTTCAACTCTCTGGGGTGCAATT
>JAZQUO010000024.1:0-25523 GCA_045631325.1 Oscillospiraceae bacterium | reverse complement strand
GGTATTCTGAACATCCTGGGATGGATAGTAACTCTTTTCATTCCTTCCGCACCGTTGATCAGCTTTGGATGCGGACTTGGTTTTTCCGTTGCTTTGCGCAAAAAAGGAAAAAGCAAGCAAAGCTTTGCCGTTCAGTTTATCGGATTTGCAAGCTTTTTGCTTTCGTTCCTGATGTTCTACGTGTTTTACGGAAACCTGCTTGGCTATATCAATTAAAAAAGTATAATTTTTATCTGAATAAGAACGGGAGACAGAAGAAAACTGTCTCCCGTTTTTTTGTGTAACACCTTTGTAACGCGCGTTTTGATAAGATTCAAAATTAATCAGGTAAGAAATACTTTATTATATGTTTATAGTGTTTTTTTAAAAGTCTGAGAATAGTGCTCTAATATGTTCCGGCAAGGAGGAATATAAATGACTATAGTATGCGTGGATAATACACCGATAATGCTGCAGTCTTTAAAAGAGAATGCGGATAAAGCATACCCTTTTGCCAATATACAGACGTTTCTTTCAGAAGAATCTGCGCTGGGCTATACAGAAAAGTTCGGATGCGACGTGCTTCTTTGTGAAATAAATCCTCCGAGATTGGAAGGCCTTTTTCTTGCGGAAAAAGTCAAAAAAATCAATCCTAAGGTCAACATAATTTTTGTAACCGTCTGTTCGGAAAACGAATATGCAAAAGCGGTAATGCGCCTTAAACCAAGCGGTTATTTGACAAAGGAAGCGACAAACGCACAGATTCTTGAAGAGCTTGAAAATCTGCGTTATCCGGTTGCATAAACAAAAACATATATTGATTAAAAAAATGCCGCGCTTTATGTGTTGCAGGCCGTTTTAAAGGAGGATATTCGCTTGAAGCGATTCCGTATTGTATTAAATTGTATTTTTGCTTTTGCTTTGATTCTGATGCTGATTTCAATAGTCGGTCTTGAAGAAAATTCAACCTATACAAAAGACGTTTTCGATGAGGATTTTTCAGACGGATGGACTTTGTCCAAGCCGGACGGAACCCGTTCGGAAATAACGTTCCCTTATGGATATGAGGACGGAAACCCGGATATCCGGATTTTCCGTACTTTGCCGCAGGTGCCGGATTATGCGGTCCTTCAAATTATGTGCAACTACAGATCCATGACGGCATATGTTGACGGAGAAGAAATTTTCCATGCGCTGCCGTCAACATTCGGCCTTATAGAAACAGATATGGGTCACTATGTGGCACTTATTCCGCTGGATTCCGATTACAGCGGAAAGGAAATTGAAATACATATCACAGAACGCGAATCCGGATATCGCTCTGAAGTCAGATATATCCGTCTGACGTCGGCATCGCAGTATGGATTACAGATTCTTGAGGAAAACGCGTTCCATCTCGTATTTTCCGTTATTATGTTTATCTGCGCCGCAGCCTCACTTGTCACATGGTTTGTGTTCTGGGGGAAAAACGGCACAATTCCGGAGGAAAGTTACCATCCTCTTCTCTGGATATGCCTGTTTACGACTTCTGTGGGAGTATGGTTCTTTACTGAAGCATACGTCTGGGCTGTTTCCACAGGACGCTTTGCTTCATCGGGAACATTGAGCTATCTTGCTCTTTCGCTTATGCCGCTTTCTCTGCTTGGCGTGCTCAAATCAATCTGTTCCGAGAAGCTGACTTCTCTGCGTTTTATCGTAATTGTTGCAAAAGTTCTTTTGATTGTAAAATGGACTTTGTTCATGACCGGACTTGTGGATTTTTCCGGAATGCTGATTTTTATGCATGCGGAATGCATTATTGCAGCAGGAATCTTTGCTGTGTTTATGGTATTGAAACGTGAACTCTTTTTGGTGGGAAAAGTAATACGTTATGCCACATGGGTATTGTTTGGTATGCTTGTGATGACGATCCTTGCTTATTTAAGAGGAGGAAACTGGCTGCTCTGGGCACTGGGCGCAGCATTCGTTATTCTTACTTCTGTAATAATCAGTACTGTTGTGAAACTCAATATGGCAATTAAAGAGATTGCAAAGACAAAGCAGTACAAAGAATATGCTTTGACAGATATCATGACAGGTCTTAAAAGCCGCTATGCATATACGATTTTTGAAGCACAGCAAAAAATGGGACCTTTGGCGGACGATTTGTATCTTATATTTTTAGATATTGATACGCTTAAAAAAATCAATGACACATTCGGTCATGTGGCAGGCGACGAAACGATCGTTGCCGTAAGCAAGTGCATCAAAAATGCTTTCGGAGATGTGGCGGAATGTTTCCGAATGGGCGGCGATGAATTCCTTGTGGCAATGACCGCAGATGAAGACGTAGTTCAGGAAAGAATCGAGAGGTTCGAAAAGATTGTTTCCCAATGGCACGGAAGATATGTGGAGAATCTCGACGTTTCTTACGGAATTGCCGCGGCAAAGGAATATCCGGGACTGAATTTTGAGGAACTCTTGAAAACTGCAGACTATATGATGTACCAAAGCAAAAAACAGCAGACCGAGTGCAATGTTTAATATGCTGTTCGATAACATAAAAGCTGTTGCGGGTTATTTGCAAACGCAGATGTGTTTCCTTCGGAGGTGTTTGCACGCATGAATGAGGTATTGCGTGAAGAAAAGAAATTTTTAATCAGCATAGCCGATTTCCGACAAGAAAGTCACCGGCTTGAGCAGGTACTTATTGAAGACGAGCACAACGGTATAAACGGTTATATGATCCGTTCGCTGTATTTCGATACGCCGTATGACAGGGACTTTTTTGAAAAGCAGGCGGGCACGGAATTAAGAAGAAAAGTGCGGCTCAGAATTTATGATCCAAAACAGAATTTTGCCATGCTTGAAATGAAGCAGAAGCAGGGCGCACAGCAGCTTAAACGATCCCTTAAAATAAGCAGGGAAGACGCTTTGCGCATAATCCGGGGAGATTATTCTCCGCTGCTTCTTTATCCGGAACCGTTTGCGGCAGAAATGTATGCTTTTATGCAGATCAACGCATACCGACCGGTAACAATTGTTGAATATCGCCGTAAGGCTTTTATTGCAAAAGAAAACAAAATCCGTATCACTTTCGATAACCAAATTGTTGCAACGGAAAGTTCGTTCGATCTTTTTGATCCCGACCTTAATATGAATCCGGTTCTGGATCCTTATGACGTTGTTATGGAAGTGAAATTCAACGGATTTCTGCTTGGTTATATCCGCGAACTTATAAACGGAACGGACAAAAGCGAACTGTCGGTAAGCAAATATGTTCTTGCAAGACAAAATGCTTATCAGACCCATATTTAGGAGGAACCGGTATGAAAAACGAGATTCTCAATATGTTTCAGACAAGCGGACAGCTTGCACTGCAGGATGTAATCGTTAATATCGTTATGTCCGCTGTGTTGGGATTTTTTATTTTTCTGTCCTATGCGATTTCACACAGAGGAACTATTTACAGCAAAAAATTCAATGCATCCCTTGTCATACTGACGGTTCTTACCGGAACGGTTATGACCGTTATAGGCAATAATATCGCGTTGTCTTTGGGTATGGTCGGTGCGCTTTCAATCGTAAGATTCCGTACCGCAATCAAGGACAGCAGAGACAGCGTTTATATATTCTGGACGATTATTGTCGGAATCTGCTGCGGCGTCGGAGATTATATGGTAGCCGCAATAGGAAGTGCTGTGACATTTTTTGTTATCCTTATCCTCGGAATGATTAAAAATGACAACAGAATGCTTTTGATCATCCGCGCCGCTTACAACCGGCAGGAAACGATTCAGGCATATATTTTTAAAACTTTTCACCGCAAAGCCGTTTTGCGTGTGCGCAATACAACAGGAACAACTGTTGAGTTTATTTATGAAATCAGCAGCAAACTGCTCAGTAAGGTCGAAAGGGAAAACACGGGAATCACCAACGGTATTTATGAACTTGGCGGTGTTGAATACGTGAATATAGTGATGCAAAATGATGAGATTTCGAATTAAACGGTTTGTTTTTGCGGTAATTTGTTTTGCTTTTCTGGGGCTGGCTTTATCCGGATGCGGTTCTTCCGTTACGGAAAATCCGGCTTCGCTTCAGGTTTCCGCAAATGACGGGGAAGGTCTTTGCCTTTCCTGGGATTCTGTAAATGACGCAATCGGTTACCGGGTATACCGCAGAAAAAGCGGTGACCCGGATTTTAAATTTATTACCGATACCGAAAAAACAAGTTATATCGATTATCCGCCGGAACCGGGATTCAGCTATGATTATCAGGTTTCGGCTTTGGGCGTTTACGGAGAATCTTCCGGAACGGTTTTTCTTTCCGCGGGAGTTAACGAAAAAGAAATTCCCCTTTCTTCTCCGGAAATCACGTCTGTTTCAAGACTTGATAATGCCACAAACGTAATCTTTTTCTCGGATAGAAACAAAGAATGCGAATATGAAATCATGCGGCAGGACGAATCCGGCGAATGGATCACAATCGGAAGGACCGCGGATTTTATTTATTACGATACAGCTGCCCCCGAAAACGGCGGTTATCAGTATAAAGTTAGAGCGGTAAGGACAGACGGTAAGATAAAAGAATCGGAGGCCGTTACCGAAAACACAAACCCGAAAACGATTTTCGGAGTTCCGGTATTGATGTATCATGAGTTTGTTACACAGGAGGACCTGGACAGCGGAATTGCTTTTGACGAATATGCAATTTATGCTCATGAGTTTGAGCACGATCTGCAATGGCTTTTGGAAAACAGTTATACAACAATCACCGCAAGGGAACTTGCCGAATACCTGAACGGAAAGGGAGAAATGCCGGAAAAACCGGTTATGCTGACTATTGATGACGGCAAATTGGGCGTTTATAAAAATGCTTTCCCGCTGCTTCAGAAATATAACATGAAAGCGGTTCTTGCGGTAATCGGTACGGAAATTCATGCGGCATCCGAAAATCCGGAACTGCGTTCAAAAAATCCTGCGCCTTACTGCACATGGGAAGAACTTGCGGAAATGTCCGCTTCCGGTCATGTCGAAATTGCAAGCCATTCTTACGGTTTCCATGTTTATGAGCACGACGGACGCATCGGCGCAGATTGCGGAGAACCGGAAACTATGGCGGATTTCCGTTTGGAAGCTTATGAGGATTTTCTGACTCTGCAAGGCTGCCTTAAAAATTACGACATCCCCACGGCGGTAACTTTTGCCTATCCGTATTCCGCAAGAAGCATTCCCGCTGATGAAGTCTGGATCAGGTGCGGTTATCAGATACTGCTTGGAGGAAATATGGAATCTGTCCGAGCATCGAGAACAAACTATTTTATCCCGGAAGCGGGACTCAACGCAAATTCCTCCGTGCTCAGAAGAATTGCAAGAATGCACGGAACACCGATTGAAGATTATATCGGATAACAGAAAAAATTTTTTGAAGGACGGGAGGTGAACCCCATGAAACGGATTATTGTCGGCTTGCTTGTTTGCGTGCTTTGCGTTGGTTTGGCAGCAGTTGCAACTTTGGCAAATTTTGAGAAAAAAGAAAGCCGTGTTCATCAGCATCTTGAAGATGAGAAGAAGGCGGAATGTTTCCATGGGGACGACCTTTTTTGCACACATTTGCCTTTGGTGGAAATTGAAACCGGCGGTAATTATATACCGGGTGAACCTGTTCGTGACGGTAAAGGAGTTGCTTTGGGATATTCCGTTACCCAGACAGGGGAACCGCGCCTTAAAGCTTCAATTGAAATTACAGATAACGCCGGAACAAATAACCATATTGCGGATGAACCCGCTCTTTCAAGCAAGATCCTTATAAATATCAGAGGGCGTTCGTCCCGCAGTTTTGACAAAAGTTCTTACCGTATCACTTTTATCCATGATGACGGAATCAACAATAATCAGCCGGTTATGGGAATGGATGCTCACCATGAATGGGTGCTCCACGGACCGTTTCTTGACAAATCGCTGATTCGTAATTATATGTGGTACAACATAGCCGGAGAATGTATGGAGTATGCCCCCAACGTCCGTTTTTGCGAAGTTGTGATTGACGGCGATTATCAGGGAATTTATCTCATGACTGAAAGCATTACTAAAGGTTACGACGGTTCCCGTCTTACATTAGAGGTTAAAAAGAAGGGAAATGCTTTCAGAGGATATATTCTCAGAGTTAATGATATGCATTTTTTTGAAGATGCAACCTCCGTAATTACCGATTACGGAAATTATGCATATGTCACACGTATTCCGGTTGAGGTGATCTATCCCGGTACGATCAATCAGACAGAGGAATTGCGCCGTGCGGTTGAACTTGAGTTTTCTGCATTTGAAAAAGCACTTTATTCATACGATTATGACAGCGAGGATTATGGATATACTCAGTGGATCAATACCCCTTCTTTTGTGGATTATTATATTCTGAATGAGTTTGTCTGCAACTATGATGCAGGTGAACTTTCCACATATATTTACAAAGACATATCGGGAGAATATAAAATCTGTGTCTGGGATTTCAATAACTCTTGTGATAATTATATAGAAGCTTCTGTTAATCTGCATGATTTTGTTATTCAGAACAGATTGCTTTACCATATGCTTTGCCGCGATGAAGATTTTACCGAAGCGGCTGTCAGACGATATAAAGAACTGCGTAAAGGGGTTCTAAGCGAAGAATATCTTATGAATTATATTGACGGGACCATTGAATATCTCGGACCCGCAATCGAGCGGAACTTTAATAAATGGGGTTACAGCTTTTTGCCGGAAAAAGATCTTTTGGAAGGCGAAGGCAGGGGGATCTGTTCCTATGACGAAGCTGTTGCCCGGCTTAAAGAATTCCTTATTGAGCGGGGAAACTGGATGGATCGGAATATTGACGCAATAAGGGAATTTTCCGCGGAATCCGCAGTTAAAAAATACAACGAAAACGCTGACTGAGAGGTGGAATAGTGAAAAAATTTATTATCATTGTTTCTGCCATTGTCGCGATTTGTATTTTCGGAGATTATGCCTATTATCATCTTGGATGGTATATCGACCTGAACCAGGAAGAGAATGTTACCACTTTTGTGAGAACAGAGGGAAATGAATTCCGGATTTTAAAAGAAGGTCAATGGGAAGATTTTGAGATCAAAGGTGTAAACATAGGTTCCGGCGAACCGGGACAATGGTCCACGGATTTTGACATCGATGAGGAAAGCTATTATCGCTGGTTCGGATATATTCAGGAAATGGGCGCAAACACAATCCGCGTTTATACTATCCAGGCCGACGAGTTTTACAATGCTTTTTACGATTACAACAAGGACCGGAAGGAACCGCTTTATCTGATTCATGGCGTCTGGGTAAACGACTATGTACAGAACTCCCATATGGATGCTTACGACGAAAAATTTTTTGATACTCTGATCGAAGATTGCCGGACTCTTGTTGACGTTCTTCACGGAAACAAGAAAATTTCTTTGGGAAGATATGCCTCCGCCGGAAGCGGTACATATAAGCGTGATATTTCACCTTGGGTAATCGGATATATTCTCGGAGTTGAATGGGAAGGCCAGACGGTTGAATTCACAAACCAGAATTATAAAGACCGGCCGGAATATACGAGTTACAGCGGAAAATATATGTACACCGACGGGGAAGTTTCAGCTTTTGAAACTTTGCTTTGCAGAATGGGCGACAAGATTATTGAATATGAAACCGAAAGATATAAGCAGCAGCGTCTTGTTGCAATGTCCGGCTGGCCCACAACAGATCCTTTTGTTTATCCGGAAAAAGTATCGCAATATTTAACGAAGTGTGCCGAAATCGACGTTGAAAAAATTCTTTGTACGGAAAATTTTCTTTCAGGCCAGTTTGCTTCCTACCATGTTTATCCCTACTATCCGGATTATCTGAGTTATATTATAGATTGGACGCCTTACGGAATTGACGATTCCCTTGCTTTTTTGGATGAGGAAGGAAGACTCAATACGTATCTTGCCTATCTGACGGCGCTTACCAATCACCACACAATGCCGGTTGTAATTTCCGAATTCGGCGTTTCTACCGGAAGAGGAATTGCCCAGAAGGACGCAAACACCGGAAGAAACCAGGGACATATGTCCGAAAGCGAACAGGGATATGCGATTTTGGAATGTTACGAGGATATCGTTGAGGCCGGATGCGCCGGCTGCTGTGTGTTTTCGTGGCAGGATGAATGGTTTAAACGTACATGGAATACAATGCACGCAATCGATATGACCCGAAACCCCTATTGGTCGGATTATCAGACAAACGAACAGTATTTCGGACTGCTTTCCTTCGACCCGGGAGAAGAACGCTGTATCAGCTATGTTGACGGCGATATTTCGGAATGGACGGCGGAGGATATTGTTGTAAACGGAGAAAATTCATCCCTCAGCATGAAATATGACGAACGCTTTATTTATCTTCTGGTATATAAAAAAGGTCTGGATTTTGAAAAGGATACCCTTTTTATCCCAATCGATACGACGCCGAAAAGCGGAAGCAATTTTTGCGAGGGAGAAAATCTTTTCTTTGACCGCGAAGCGGATTTTTTGATTCGCATCAACGGAAAAGGAAACAGCGAAATTCTGGTTCAGGAACGGTACGAAGTTCTTCGTTCCACATACAGCCGTTACGTTTACGGTTTCGGTGCTTATTATAAGGAAAATATTCCGGATATTGATTCACCGGAGTTTGTGGATATTGATCTTATCCTGAAAATGGGACATTTCCATCTGATGGATGACCCGACGGCTTTGGGCGAAACTTTTTCGACCGGGGAACTGCGTTACGGAAATGCAAATCCGGAAAGCAGGAATTTCGATTCTCTTGCGGATTTCATTCATAGCGGCGATTATGTTGAAATTAAAATTCCGTGGCAGCTTCTTAACTTTGCGGATCCGTCAAAAATGGCGATCCATGACGATTATTACAGCGGAAATTACGGAATCGAATATATAACGATCGACACTATGTATCTCGGTCTGTCTTCCGCTTCGATTGGACGAAGAATCGATCTTTGCCCGGTTTCCCTTGAAGGTTGGGGGAACAAGGTAACTTATCACGAGAGGCTGAAGCCGTCCTACTATATTCTTCAAAGCGTCTGGAGGGATGCATAATGAAAGTCGAAGTGCTTATATATGCATATCTTGCAATTTGCGCCGCGATGATCGGTTTTAATATCGTATGCATCTTTGTGTTCCGGATAAGGGACAAACGGCTGAAACGTTACAGCAGGCGTTTTGTTAAAATTGTGCGCGAGTCAATCGAAAATCAGACAATAACGGAAGATCATTTTAAATTCCTTTCGAAAAAGCTTAAAAAGATCGGTAATCTTATGGCTTTTGACAAAACTCTGGAAGAACTGTTTGAAAAAGACCCGGAACAGACCAGAGATTATCTGGAACAGCTGCTGCCTGTGTTTACTTCCCTTACGTTGGAATATAAGAAAAAAAGCGAGATCCAGGCAGCTTATTTTCCGTATATTATCCATAAATATAAAGTTTTCCGGGGTCGCCCTGTAAATGAAGTAATGGACGCGATGCTGGAACTTGTTCATTCGTCGTCACTTTATGTCCGTGAAAATGCATTAAAAGCAATTTATTCAATCGGCAATGTGGAATGTACTTTGAATGCTTTGTGGATTCTGGATGAAAGCAGTTATTATCATCATCCGAAAATGATAACGGACGGCCTTTTGGATTTTTCCGGCGATACCGTGCAGCTTGGGGAAAAGCTTTGGAATGATTTCGACCGCTTTTCAAACAGGATGCAGCGTGTTATTGTGGATTATTTCCGTTTTTTCTCGCCCTATCATCAGGAGCGGATTCTGGAACTTCTGACTTCGGGCCGTGCAGATGATGAGGTTTCTTACAGCTGTATACGTTATCTCGGAAAATATGCATATCCTCCGGCCTATTCCGCATTGCTTGATATTATAGAAAAATATCAGCATGACCAATGGATATATACCGCAATTGCCGCTTCGGCATTGGCCGGATATCCCGGCGAGAGAACGGTTGCTGTTCTTAAAGAACTGCTTCACAGTCCAAACTGGCATATAAGGTTCAACGCTTCCCAAAGTTTAATGGCGCTTGGACTTTATTACACGGATATGATCGAAGTGTTTGAAGGACGCGACAGATATGCCGGTGAAATTATGAGGTACCGTTTTGACCAGAAGAACATGAAAGAGAAGGAGGCTGTTGGCGTTGGGCTGGACAGTGAATGATACGCTGTTTATGGCTGTCAAAGCCATGCTTGATTGGGTAAATGTTCTTTTTATAATTTATATGATCGGATATTCAACCTTTCTGTTCCTTGCGGTTGTAATCGGTTCTTCCGAACTTTACAGAAAGCGGCAGCAGGAGGAACTTAAAAACACCTTGCTTCAGAATCATTATATTCCCATAAGCATTGTTGTTCCGGGTTATAATGAAGAAGTAACGGTTGTGGAAACTGTCCGGTCGCTTCTTGCGTTGGAATACAACCTTTATGAAATTATTGTTGTGGATGACGGTTCAAAAGACGCCACCTCACAAAAACTGATCGAAGCTTTTCATATGCAGCCTATCCGCCGCCCGATACATCGGAAAATTCCTTGCCAACCCGAGGAATTTATTTATGAAACGACCGCGCAGAAGGTGCCTTTGACTTTGATCCGAAAGAAAAACGGCGGAAAAGCGGACGCTCTTAATATGGGAATCAACGCCTGCAGATATCCGTATTTTATCTGCATGGATGCAGATTCGGTACTTCAGTATGACTCTTTGAGCAAAATCGTCCGTCCGGTTATTGAGCAGGAGAACGTTGTTGCGGTCGGCGGTGTTGTACGTTCATGCAACGGTGCAACACTTGAACGGGGAAGGGTGGTTGATTATCAGCTTCCGAATAATATTCTTGCCTGCATGCAGGTTCTTGAATATGACCGTTCGTTCCTTGCTTCAAGGATACTTTTCGATAAATTCAACGGTTCGCTTATTATATCCGGAGCTTTCGGGCTGTTCAAAAAGGACGTTGTAATAGCCGCAGGTGGATACGATCATTCAACCATGGGTGAGGATATGGAACTTGTTGTAAAGCTCCATGAATACTGTGTTGCGAACAATATGCAGTATTCTATAAAATACGCAACAGATGCTATCTGTTGGACCCAGGTTCCGGAACGGCTTCAGGATTTGCGCAAACAGCGCAAACGCTGGCATCTGGGCTTGTTCCAGAGTATGTGGAAGCACAAAGTTATGCTGGCAAACCCGAAATTCGGACCGGTAAGTTTTATTTCCTATTTTTACTTCCTGATTTATGAACTTCTTTCGCCGTTTATCGAAGTTTTCGGCGTTATCACAATGGTTCTTGCGTTTCTGGTGGATCTTATCAACGTTCCGTTTATGATAATGTTCTTCCTTATTTATGCAATATATAATTGCGTTTTGACTCTTACGGCTTTTTTTGCAAGAATCCAGACCATAGATCTGAAAATAAAATTTACGGACGTAATGAAAGCGGTGATGCTGTGCTTCTTTGAAGTCTGCGTTCTTCGTTTTGTTATGGCTTTTGTCCGGGCAACGGCATTTTTCGGATACCGGAAGAAAAAACTGAATTGGGGACGCATTGAACGTCAGAAAATCAACATCAAGTGAAAAAATATTTTA
This sequence comes from Oscillospiraceae bacterium, assembly GCA_045631325.1. GTDB lineage: Bacteria > Bacillota > Clostridia > Oscillospirales > Ruminococcaceae > UMGS1668. The sequence continues at coordinate 13,911 of JAZQUO010000024.1, read as the reverse complement.
AATCTGCAACAGGATTTTGAGGGTAATCTATTATGAAAAAATGGCTGATGGCTTCAATTTTTATAGCTGTGCTGTTTCTGGGTTTGCAAAGTTATGCATTCGCCGCAGAAATGACGGTAAACGATACCGTTTATGTGGCAGGAAATCCGGATCTGTTCCCATTTGAATATTACGATACAGGATCGGAAAGTTATCAGGGAATTCTTCCGGAACTTTATAAACAGATTTCCCACGATACCGGATTGGAATTTATATATATCCGTCCCGGAATAATGAATCAGCAGAACCGCCTTGCAAAAAACGGTCAGGTGGAACTTGTATCCGCACATATCCGGGGAGAAATCGATTTTGCAGAGAGCGAACTGGTGCTTCTCAACGACGGAAATTCGGAAATATGTGTTGCGTTCACTTTTGTTACTCCGGAACGGACAGAGGAACTGATCCGTTCGTCTTTGGAAAATTTATCGGCCGAGCATGTTCTGGAACTTGCTGTGAGCATACCCGAACCGATGCCGGAACAGAAGATATATATCTGGGCGGGAATAATCGGCGGAGTTCTGATTCTGATAATTGCTCTGTTTGTAAATATTCTGCTGGGTCAAAGAAAATATAAAAAGAAAAATTATGAAATTCAGTTTATCGATCCGCTTACGGGAATCGGTAATGAAGCTTATTTTGAAAACAACTTCCGGCATTACGTAACACAGTTTAATTATGCGCTTTATTACGTGGGCTATATTTCTTTGGATATACAAAAGATAGAGAAATATCTTGGTGCTCAGAAAGCGGAGGAGATCCAGCGTTACGCCGCGGATGTGCTTTCCGGTACGGCATCGGACGAGGACTTTGCGGCAAGGATCGGAAACGGAGTTTTTTTGCTTGCTTTCCAGGCTCCGGCGGAGGAAGCGGCAGTAACGCGAATTGCGGAAATTCTTGAACAGCTGAACCAATTTGAGGAAGCTTTTTTGGAGGAAAACCGCGTTTCGTTCCGTGCGGGCGTTTTTTGGATAGATACTGCGAATCTGCCGGTTGAAACTGTTGTGTTCAATGCAAGACAGGGTTACAATGCCGCTGTGCACGACAAATGCAGTTATGTTTTTTCGGACAAAGCTTTGCTTAACCGCGAAACAACAAAAATTGAATTGCAGCGAAAACTTCTGGGTGCGCTTGAAAAACATGAATTTCTGCTTTATTTGCAAATGATCGTTGATCAGAGCGGTAAAATCATAGGTGCCGAAGGATTGACCCGTTGGCAGAACCACGAAAAGGGAATGTTATCTCCGGCAGTTTTTATTGAGCACCTTAAATCGGCGGGACTTATAGATAAGCTTGATTTTTACATTCTGGAAGAGGTTTGCAAACAGCTTGAAAAATGGAACCGGACAGGAAAAGAACATCTGTGGCTTTCCTGCAATTTCACAAGAATGAGCGTATCAAGAAACGATTTTATCGAACGTTTCAGATCAATTGTTGGAAAATATGATTTTTCTCCGGATAGACTTGTGATTGAACTTACGGAAGATTCTTTTATAAACAACACGACGATTGCATATAACAATGTGTTTGAATGCAAAAAGATCGGCTGTAAAATTGCGCTTGACGATATGGGAAGCGGATATTCTTCTTTACAGGACCTGTGCGATTATCCGGTGGATATGCTCAAAATAGACCGTCAGATTCTTCTTAAATCCACTACGCCCAGAGGGGATGCATTGCTTAAGGGACTTACGAAACTGGGACATGATCTTGGAATGAAGGTTCTTTGCGAAGGTGTGGAAAACGAAGAAGATAAACGCCGCGTTTGCGAAGCGGATTGTGATTATATTCAGGGATTTTATTATTCGCGGGTGCTTCCGACGGAAGAGGCGGATTTGTTCTATATGAGAAGCCAAAACAGCTGATTTTCAGTCTGTGTTTTATTTTGATGAAATAAAAAGCGGAAAACGGATTTTATCCGTTTTTCGCTTTTTTTTGTGTAACACATTTGTAACGCCTGTTTTGATAGAATACATAATTGATTAAGTATATCCAGGAAAAGACGGAAGAAGGGACAGCAATATGACGGATGAGAAACAAATACCTCTTGATTTCCGGAAATTGCAGTCCGAAGGTTTTATAAACAAAAACGATATTCTGAGAACTCCGGACGGTTTTTGGATGGTATACAAATCGGTATCCGATATTCTTTCGGAAAAAGGGATAATTGATTTTCCGGGTCCGGACGGAAAAAGGCTTGAATGCGGCAGGTTTTATGACGATTGGTTTATCTATGCGGTTTCTGACGGAAATGATTTTACATACAGTCTGCTGAAACTCAGAGAACAGGAACATGATATTGAAAAAGGCTTTTTCGCAGACGGAGATACTCCGGGCGTTACGATTTCGTTTATTTCATTTAACTGCGAAGTGCTGTTTCAATGTTTTGAGAACCCTTCGGATGAAAACAGAATCCGGTTGGATGATGAAATAAACCGGGTTGCGGCAAGCAGAGGACAAATCCACCATGAGGCTTTGAAAAAATATTTCATGAACGCAAAGTCGGAGGGCGCATATCTTGTGGCCGACACATATGTGAAACATATTGTTTCATTTATTTCGGAAGACAGACTTGATGTTCCGGAACATTATAAAGAAACAGTCCGGCAAAACAGCCTTTGCAAAACTTTTGCAAAATGGGCAAGACTTCCGAGGTTCATTGAATCATTAAATCGGGAAGCAGGATATACAGTTTGCGACAATGAAAAAATATATATAAAAAACAAAGAAAAACTTAACGGATATGAAGCGGCGGCAATTCTTGCCACGCACACCGGTAACACGTCGGTATATTCATTTGCCGCGGAAGTGGAATTCCACGCAAAGTTTCTGATATTTCCGGCAAAGATCCGGATTCCGTTTCTTGGAAGATCAATTTACGATTCTGCAATCCGGGCCGATATGAGCATAGGAGATGCTGAATTTCAGGGTCCGGCACCTTTTTACCGGGAAGCATCACGGATTGTGAAGCGGCAGCAAAAGCTGCATTTGAATAAGAAATTCAGACTGTCTTCGGAAATTGAAGACAGGCAAATTTAATTTTTACCAGGCAAAGGAGAATTATTATGATCAAAAACAGAACTGCACAGCTGATATTTCAAACTGTTTATTGCACGCTGGGGCTGGTGGGATGCGTTGCGTGCCTTGGAATTTTCGATGACATCAAAATGATCCGCTGGGATTTTTACAGTTATTTCACCAACTTAAGCAACTTCCTTTGTTTCGGCGTTATGATTGCCGCACTTATTCAGACAGCAAAGAAAAAAGAAGACAGTTTTGTCAATGCTGCTCCTCTTTTAAAATTTATCGGAATGCTTGGAATTCTTCTTACTTTCCTTGTTTTCAACATTATGCTTGCGGGTGCAGAAGGCCGCGATCCGCAGCTTAACTGGAGAATCGGAAGCATTTGTTTCCATGTTATTCTTCCGCTTATGTACATAGCTGATTGGTTTTTGTTCTATGAACGCAAAAAATGCAAATTGTATTATCCTGTCGCATCAATTGCGTTTCCCCTTGCTTATGTGATATTCCTTTTCATCCATGCGGCTATTCTGAAGTTCGATTCTTCGATTCTCACCCCTACCGGAGCTACTCTTATCTATCCCTATTTCTTTGTGAATCTTGAAACCCAGGGAGTATCCGGCGTTTTGATGTGGATCGGAATTCTTTCTGCCGCTTTTGTTGCGGTTGGATTTTTGTTCTTCGGTCTTGACAGACTTGGTAAGAAAAATACCGAAAAATAATCAGGCCGAATCAACAAAAAACGCGGATATTGGAGGATTTTGAATGGATAAAAAAACCTTTACTGTTGCCGCGGCAATAGAAATTCCGATTGCATTTATCATACTAAGCCTGCTTTTGAACGGCCAAAGCGATTGGATTTTTTATGTCGCATGGGCAGCTTTTGCTGTTGTTGTTACGTCGGTTTTGTTTTTTCTTAAAAACGTTAAGGACGAAACCAAAAAAACAAAAATCCGCCGGAACTTTGCTTTTGCTCTATTGACTTTTATCATTATCGGAGCTTTGATCATTTGTGCGGTTTTGGTGGCTTTTGTTATCGCTTTTTCCAAAGGATTTTAAAAATATAATTTAAATAACAGATGACGTGATACAAAAAAACGTTGTCAGGTGGGAGATACTGATGGATAAATTAGTAAGAAAAATTGAAATTCCCCTTGCAAAAAAAGTAATTGAAAGAGCGGGACTTTATCTCGTAACAGAAAAAGATCTGGACCGTCTTGCGGAAGGTGCCGCAGATGCATACCGCGATTATCCCTTGCATAATTGGCTCACCAACGGAAAATATGACATGAAAACATCCAAACTTCTTATGCTGGTCACGATTAAAAACATGATGAAAGATGCCGTTATTTATGCGGACAGCGAAGAACTGAACGGTTTTGCGGTCTGGATTCCCCAGGGATTTACAGGAAACAAAGCTCTTCCTTTCCTTCTTAACGGCGGACTCGGGCTTTTTTTACATGCCGGAATCGGATTTTTCCTGAGACTTTTGGCTTATGAAAATTATTCCATGGGTCTTAAAAAAGAGTTTACCGATCACTTCGATTGGTATCTTTTTAATCTTTCAATCAAAAAAGAGGCACAGGGTAAGGGAATTGCAAGCAAACTTATGCGCCCTATGCTTCAGTTTTGCGATGATGAAAAAATGGTTGCCTATCTTGAAACAAACAAAGAATGCAACGTGGGATTATATAAGCATTACGGATTCGACCTTATGAAAGAAGAATTTATTCCCAAAACTCCGGTAACTCATTATGCTATGGTAAGACAGCCGAAAGATTAACCGGAGAATTTATTGATAACGGTTTTGAATCTGATGCAGTTGTATCAAACGACAGCATGCTGACGTATCCGCAAAGTCTGAATTTTGCGGAACGAATGGAATATGAAATTCATCCCGGCTTGATGAAGAATATAACGGCAAGAAGATATTAACGCAAGGGGGAGCGGAATGGCGAAAGAGCAGAAAAAATTCGCGGATGACAGCTGGGCTGTCTGGATCGACGGCGAAAACATAAGTACGGTTTATATCAATGACTGGATCAACCCAAAAGGCAAAAGCTACGTTGACCTTGCGGTCAGAATCCGCGGAATAAAAGCATGCAAGTGTTTGCATGCATATGTTCCGTTTGAAGTTTCGCCCGATGAAATTGAAGATGTGTCCTTGCTTTTCAGCAACACAAAAAACCTGCATGCTGTTTTCGGTGCGGCATGTATTGTGGATTACAAAAAGAATGAATATACTTCTGAAATTGCTTATAACGGAAAAACAATCGATATTGTTCATATAAGTAATCTTGATTATCAGACGGAAATAATTCCCGAAGGAACTATTATAAATATCGGTCTTGAGGGAATCCTGCCGTTTGTCGACAACGATGAGGCTTATTTTGTCTGGAGAATGCCGCACAAAACTCTGGATACTGTTTTTAAACCCCATGTCAATGTCGGAAGCACCATGGAACGTTTTGTTGATCTGCTTACAACTCCGGTTATTTCCGAAAAATACGGATATTCTATCCGCGTTAATGAATCAAGACTTTTGCCGGACAGAATTACAAAAATCGGCGGATTCCACCGCCAGAAACTAAAAAAAGCTGTAATAAACATTTCAATCGACGAAAGTTATGAACTTAACGACGCGGGTTGTTACAGAATCCGCCGTCTTGAAGAAAACTTGTATAAGGATTTTCTTCCGGGTGATTATATTTTCGAAAACGCTATTATTTATCAATGGAAGCAGATCCGTGATGAGAATATGCGCGGACAGTTTAATTTTTATTACAGCATTGCAAAAAATTCCGTAAGCAAAGGAAGCATGATACTGTATCTGATTTTGCTTCCGTCAATCGATGTTATCGGAAACCTTGGCGCCGACCTGTTTTATGTTCTGGTCGGACTGTTTAGATAAGGAGGCGGATATATGAGACTGATCGTTCCGATTTTAATTAACTGCATTCTTGTGCTTGGGGTATATCTTGCGGAAAAATTCACCTTTGCAAAAAAATTGCCGTATATGGCAAAACAGGCAATTATCGGCATTCTTTTCGGATGCGTTTCCGCTTTTGCTTCAAGCTACGGCGTTGAATGGCTTGGAGCAGTTGTAAACGTCCGAGACGCGGCGCCCCTTTCCGCCGGACTTATTTTCGGCGCTCCGGCAGGTATTATTTCCGGACTTATCGGCGGACTTTACCGTTGGTTTTCGGTATATTGGGGAGCGGGAACTTATACCCGCATTGCATGCAGTATAGCTACTGTTCTTGCAGGATTAATGGCTGCGGGACTCAGAAAACTGATGTTTGACAACAAAAAACCGACCTGGGGCTACGGAATCTGCATAGCTGTTGTATGCGAAGTTATCCATATGATTCTGATTTTCATCACCAACATGGATAACTCCTCCTATGCTTTTGAATTTGTCAAAGGCGCAACTTTCCCGATGATTATCGGCAATGCCGCGGCTGTTGGTTTTGCAATTATAATTGTTTCTCTTTTAAGCCACGAACGCTTTACAAAAGGCAAGGGAAGAGAAGGAATTGCAAATACTTTCCAGCGTTTGCTTTTGGCCTGCATAGTAATTGCTTATCTTGTTACAAGCACTTTTACTTTTGTGCTGCAGAACGGAATCGTAAAAATAGAAACGCAGGAAGTATTTACTGCGGCAATGACCGACGTTGAAACGGCGGTTAAGGAAAAATCCGATATCCAGCTTCTTGATATTGCGGAAAAAGTTAAAAAGGAATATGAAAACGGCGGAGAAATCTCTCTTTCCGCCCTTGCGGAAAAATACGGTATCAAAGAAATCAACGTTGTTGATGATGACGGAATAATTATTGATTCCACGGAAGAAGACGTTATCAATAATTATGATATGAACAGCAAGGAACAATCAAAGGAATTTGTTGACGTTCTTAAAGTTCAGGATTCGTTCGTGCAGGAATACAGCCCAAGAGGAAAAGACGAATCCGTCTGGAGAAAATATGCTGCCATAAACCTTGCCGGAGGCGGATTTATCCAGGTCGGTTACGATGCGGAACAGTTCCACAAGATGCTTAACGAATTTGTGGTGGACGTCACAAAAAACCGCCATGTCGGTACCGGCGGATTTGTTGCGGTATGCGATGATAACCTTTGCATGGTAATTGACAATGAATATTCCGGACTTCATATTTCGTCCATAGGCATTGTTCCGCCGGAAGAAATGGAAACCGGAAAAACCGCTTCCACACTTTATTATGCGGACGTTGTTGACGGAAAAACGGAACTCAGCGCAAGATATATGTATGTATTCAAATTTGTTGAAGGATACTGCATAATTGCGGCAATGCCCGAAGCGGAAGCAATGTTTATGCGCGATGCTTCGATTTATACAAGCATTTTCATGCAGGTGCTTATTTTTGCGGCATTGTTCATATTCATTTACATACTTATTAAAAGGGTAATCATCAATAATCTTAAAAAAGTTAACGATACCCTTGCACAGATTACGGACGGAAATCTTAACGTAATGGTTGACGTTCGTTCCAACGAAGAATTTGCTTCTTTGTCCGACGATATAAACTCAACTGTTTCCACCCTTAAACGTTATATCGCGGAAGCAGCGGCAAGAATTGACAAAGAACTTGAATACGCCAAACAGATCCAGCTTTCGGCACTTCCGAGAAACTTCCCGGAAGGAGAAGATTACAGCATTTATGCACAGATGATCGCCGCAAAAGAGGTTGGCGGAGATTTTTACGATTTTTATAAACTTAACGATAATACTGTCGCTTTTCTGGTTGCGGATGTTTCCGGAAAAGGAATTCCCGCGGCAATGTTTATGATGACGGCAAAAACGATCATCAAGGACCTTGCCGAAAGCGGAATTGCGGTAAACGAGATTCTTACAAAAGCTAACGAAAAGCTTTGCGAAAACAACGAATCGGGAATGTTTGTTACCGCCTGGATGGGAATTCTTGATATTTCAACGGGAAAACTGCAGTTTGCAAATGCAGGACATAATCCTCCGCTTCTCAAACATGCGGACGGTTCGTTTGAATATCTTAAAATGAGAGCGGGATTTGTTCTTGCGGGAATGGAAGGGGTCCGTTACCGCGCCGCGGAACTTGATCTTTGCCCCGGCGACAGAATTTTCCTTTATACGGACGGTGTTCCGGAGGCAACGAATTCGGAAAACAAACTTTACGGCGAAAACAGGCTTCTTGAATTCATGAACCTTAATTCAGCCGTTGAAGCAACGGAATTCCTTCCTGCGCTTAAAGCGAATATTGATGAATTTGTCGGTGAGGCACCGCAGTTTGACGATATTACAATGCTTATGTTTGACTATAAACCCAAAAAAGGAGGTGAGGACATGATTTACAAAACATTCCCGGCGAAGACGGAGGTTTTATCCGATGTTCTTGGTTTTGTTGACCAGATGCTCGACAGTTTCGGATGCCCTATGAGAATCCAGACGGCAATTTGTGTTGCCATTGAGGAAGTTTTTGTCAATGTCGCTCACTATGCTTACGGCGAAGGCGAGGGAGATATGTGTCTTGGAATCGGATTTGATGAAGAAAGCCGTACCATTACTTTCCGTATGACGGACAAAGGCATTCCTTTTGATCCTTTGAAAAAGCCGGACCCGGATATCACACTTTCCGCCGACGAAAGGGAAATCGGAGGACTCGGAATTTTTATCACCAAGAAAACGATGGATTCCGTTACTTACGCATATGAAAACAGCGAAAACGTTTTGACAATGATTAAAAAAATCTGAAGGAGATCGACTGATATGAAAATTGAAATCAACAAAAATGAAGAAGCAACTGTTCTTAAAATTATTGGCAGACTTGACACCATTACGGCTCCCGCATTGGATAAAGCAATCAATGAGGATATCGGCGATACCAAAGATCTTGTACTTGACGTAAAAGAAATGGAATACATTTCAAGCGCAGGTCTTCGTGTTTTCCTCAGCGCACAGAAGAAAATGCAGAAGATCGGATCTATGAAAGTAAGAAACGTTTGCGAAGAGGTTATGGATGTTTTTGAAATGACCGGTTTTGCCGACATTCTGGTGATCGAATAATGGAACTTGTAAGCGAAGCAATAATATTTGCAGTTGAAGCTCATGACGGGATGCGCCGCAAAAAAAGCGACGCACCCTATATTCTGCATCCTATGGAAGCTGCTGTTATCGTCGGAACAATGACGGATGATCAGAACCTGATCGCTGCGGCTGCTCTTCATGACGTTGTGGAGGATGCGGATATTTCCATTGAGGAAATTGAGGAGAAATTCGGAAAAAGGGTGCGTGAACTTGTGCAATCCGAAACCGAAGATAAACGCGCCGATCTTCCGCCTGAAGAAACCTGGCGTATCCGCAAGGAAGAATCCCTTGAAGTTCTGAAAAACACCGATGATATCGGAATTCTTATGGTCTGGCTTGGGGATAAGCTCGCAAATATGCGTTCGTTTTACCGTGAATGGAAAAACGAAGGCGAAGCAATGTGGGAAAAATTCAACCAGAGTGATGTAAACGAGCAGGCCTGGTATTACAGATCCATTGCAAAATACACCGAACGCTTATCGGAAACTTCCGCATGGATCGAATATAAAACACTTACGGATATGGTGTTTGGAAAAGGAGTCTGAGAAAATGGATGTTACATATCGTATAGATAAAGATATTCTTTATATTGCAATCGAGGGAAGAATCGATGTATCCAACGCAGCGGAAGCGGAAGAAAAAATTTTTGCCGTTAAAAATGAAAACAATGGCAAACATACCGTAATCGATGCAGATAAACTTGAATATATTTCTTCCGCGGGTCTCAGAGTTATTCTGAAACTCAGAAAAGAAGAACCCAAACTTGCAATTATAAACGTTGAACCGGAAGTTTATGACGTTTTTGAAATGACCGGTTTTACCGAAATGATAACTATTGAAAAAGCATATCCGAGAATGAGTGTTGAAGGATGCGAATTCATTGCAAAGGGAGCAAACGGCGCAGTTTATCGCTACAATGACGAAACCATTCTTAAAACTTATTTTGAAAAAGACGCTCTTCCCGAAATCAAACAGGAACGCGAAAACGCAAGACGCGCATTTGTTCTCGGAATAAACACCGCAATCCCTTACGGAATTGTCCGCGTCGGGGAAGGATACGGAACTGTAACCGAACTTCTTAACGCAACAAGCGTCACAAAACTTATCCGCAAAAATCCGGAAGATATGTCCCTTGCGGCAAAATATTATGTTGATATGCTCAAAAGCATCCACGCAATTGAAGTTGAGGACGGCGAAGTTCCCGATATGAAAGACGTTGCTTTGGATTGGGCGGATTTTGTTGCGGAATATATTCCCGAAGACCAGGCCAAAAAACTTCGCGCATTGATCGAAGCTGTTCCGAAATGCAACACTTTGCTTCACGGCGATTACCACACCAACAATATTATGGTACAGAACGGCGAGCCTCTTCTTATCGATATGGATACTCTTTGCATGGGTCACCCTGTTTTTGAACTTGGTTCAATGTTCAATGCTTTTGCGGGATATCCCGAACTTAACCATCAGAATATGCTCGATTTCTTCGGATACAGCTATGAAACCGCAGGAAAATTCTGGGATATGATTCTTAAAATGTATCTCGGAACCGAAGACGAAGCATTCTGCCAGAGTGTTGTCGATAAGGCAAAGGTAATCGGATATACAAGAATGCTTCGCCGCGCAATTCGCCGTACCCAGGATGAAGACAGCCCCGCAAAAATCGTAAGATGCAAGGAAGTTCTTGCGGAACTTCTTGAAAAAGTTGATACTTTGACTTTTTAACTGTCCGCTTCAGGAAAAAATAAAAATATGAAATCAAAAAAATTGTTTTTGCCCGTAATTATTCTTATTGCTGCGGTTTTTACGATGATTTTGTGTTCGGTAGTAAGTGTTATTGCAAAAAAACCAACTGTTACGGAACAGGAGTTCCCGTTTTCAATTACTTATGAATTAAACGGAGAAACCAAAACCATTCAGGATGTTTATGCTGTTCGATATTACAAAAACGAAAAATATTCCAACACCAAAACACGGTATTATATCGGGAAAATCGGAGATATGAGCGAAGACACCACCCATTATATTTTAAAGTCGGATAAAAACGGCCGTATTGAGTTAAATACAAAGTTTTATCCGGACTATATGATGGGGGATACAAAATACGATTATTTCGGCGATGAGGCGTTTGAACCCGAAATTTTGTACTATGATGCGGAAGAAAACGTATATACCGACGAAGAAACATTGCTTGCACAGGGAGTTAAACTTATAGATTTTGAATATCCCGCGCCAATTAAAAATTCGTTTGTGTTTTCTCACATCGCCGAGTTGGACATTGATGCTATGTTTCCGACGATTATAGTTGGTTTGCTGGCGTTTCTTGTTACTGTTATTTTTGTAAAAAAGGAAAAAGATTTTGTTAAAAAACCGATCGATGTGGTTTCTGTTGTGTTCAATTTCCTTGTTTGTTTTGTTGCTCTGCCGATTTCAGTGTTCATTCCGATGCTTATTGACGCTCTTGGCGGCAGCGAGGGAATTTTGGGCCAGGTGCTTTATTTTGTTCCTGCGATGACAATTCTCGGTGTTGCCGCTTCAATTGCACTGCGCCGCAAAGGTTACGGAAAAAGTGCTCTTGTTGCTGAATTTATAGGTCCTGCCGTTTTTCTGACAGATCTGATTATAGCCGACGCGGTCGGGGTGCTTTGATATTGCAAAGAAAAGATTTATACAGATCATTTTTGATCGGATTTTTGGGGTTTCGGAACCCCTGATATCTTACAAAAAATCGTTTCGCAGTTATTGCGGGGCGATTTTTTTATTAGTTTGAATTTTTATTCAAAAATATTGTATTTATGATGTTTTTGTGTTGAAAAAATTTAACAATAGTGGTAATATGTGCTTATATATTATATTTAATATATAAAGGATCCGTTTGAAAAAATATTCTTTCCGCAAGGGAGGTACGGATTGGATTTTTTTGAAAACCGGATGATTTCAGGCAATGGGATATCCCATTCTTTTCTGCTTAAAAAAGCAGAAAAGAACGATATCTGTTTTGCTGAAAAAACGAGGAGGAAAAAAATGAAAAGCTTTTTAAGAAGATGCCTTGCACTTGTTCTTGTTCTCTCTATGGCTTTTGCCGGCGGAGTTGAAGCATTTGCAGCATCAGCAGATTTCGACGGCGTAATTGAACTCGATATCGAGAACGCAATTATTGCTGACCCTTCCGCAAATTATGAAAACATCAATGATGTCATTGCAAACGCAGAACAGAAGTTCGAAGGCGCGAACAAAGACACCGAAGTTACCTTCATTGTTGAACTTGAAGGCGAATCCGTTCTTGAAGCAAAATCCGCTTCCGAATCCGCTCTTGAATTTATGACCAGCTTTAAAGGCAACAAAACCCTCAATAGCATTGCAAGCGAACAGGCAGCTGTTGAAAACCGTATCAAAGTAAACAACAGCTTCAAACTTGAAGTTGAAGCTTCCTACAAAGTTATTATGAACGGTTTGGCAGTAAGCGGTTCTTACGCGGCAAAGAATTTCCTTGAAAATCTTCCCGGCGTAAAAGCAGTCTATGTTTCCAACACTTACGATGTTCCTGTAACCTTTGATGATTACAACTTCGCAGACATCACCAGCGGCGGAATGATCGATTCCGACAGCGCAAACGCAAATGGCTACACCGGTAAAGGTGCCGTTACCGCAATTCTCGATACCGGCCTTGATATCAACCATGAAGCATTTGCAAATGCTCCGGAAGCTCCTGCATTCGATCTTTCCCACATCGAAGAAGCTGTTGCATCCGGAAATCTTTTCGCAGGTTATCTTGCTTCTGCAGAAGACCTTTATGTAAGCGAAAAAGTTCCGTTTGCATTCAACTATGCTGACTATGTCGCAGACGTAACCGACAGAGAGCAGCACGGAACTCACGTTGCTGGTACTGTTGGTGCAGATTGCGAAGCTTTCTCCGGTGTTGCTCCCGACACCCAGATCATCGTTATGAAAGTATTCGGCGACACCCAGAGCGCAACCGACGCAGTTATCTTCTCTGCACTTGAAGATGCAGTTGTTCTCGGCGTTGACGCAATCAACATGAGCCTTGGTGCTCCTGGCGGCTTTACTTATGAAAATGAGAAAACCGATGCTGTTTATTCTGCAATTAAAGAAGCAGGCATCAACCTCATGGTTTCCGCAGGTAACGAAAACAACTCTATTACCGATACCGAATCTCCCTACGGACTTGCTCTTGCAACCCAGCCCGATACCGGTATCGTAGGTTCTCCTTCCACCTATGATGCACCTCTTTCCGTTGCATCCGTCAACGAATACGCAAACTTCATCTCCTACATCATCTCCAACGGCCAGCAGATTTGCTACAACGATTCCAACATCGAGACTCCCCTTGATTTCGTTGCAAACTTCGACGGCCAGACCGTTGAATATGTTCCGGTTCCCGGATTCGGCGATGTTGCTGACTATGAAGGTCTTGACGTAACCGGAAAACTTGCTCTTGTTTCCCGCGGCACCCTTGACTTCACCGCAAAAGAAGCAAACGCAGCAGCAGCAGGCGCAATCGGTATTGTTGTTTACGACAACGTTGTCGGCGACCGTATCAACATGATGAGCAACAACCAGATCCCCGCAATCTTTGTTTCCAAAGCAGACGGCGAATTCCTTCTTGCGCAGGAAGAGAAAACCATCTCCGTTTCCAGCGAAAACAAAACCTTTGCAGCTGTTTCTGACGGCGGACTTATGTCCACCTTCTCCAGCATCGGCCCTGCTCCCGACCTTTCCATCAAACCGGAAATCACAGCTCC
>JAZQUO010000023.1:0-10668 GCA_045631325.1 Oscillospiraceae bacterium | reverse complement strand
GATTCTTCCGGAAGAAGAGCCGTGGTTCCTGTTGAAGGTGAATTTGAAATTATTGAAGCGGATTCGATAATTTCTGCAATAGGTCAGCAATCGGATCTTACGGGATTCGAAGGTTTTGAAATTACAGGATCCGGAAACGTTGTTGCGGATACCAGTAACGGAACAACAAATCTTGAAGGAGTTTTTGCTGCGGGAGATATTGCAAATAAAGGCGCTTCCATAGCAATTGACGCAATTGCAGAAGGCAATATTGCCGCAAAAGCAATCAACGCGTATCTTTTTGGAATCCCTATGGATTTTGCAGATTCTGTTTATTCCGAAAGAAAAGTTTCCGAAAAGGATCTTTCCGGAAAAGAAAAAATTCCGAGGGCAAAAATGTCTTTTAAACCCGCGGAAGAAAGAAAAACAAATTTCGATGAAGTTATAAACGGTTTTTCGGAAGAACAGGCAAGAACGGAGGCTGAAAGGTGCCTTGAATGCGGATGCCATGACTATAATGATTGCAAACTTATCCGTTATGCAAACGAAAACCGCATAAATACGGGAAAATTCAAAGGTGTAAATCATAACAACTTCACAGAAAGAAAACTCGTATCTGTTGAACGGGATATGGGAAAATGCATGCTTTGCGGACTTTGTGTAAGGGTTTGTGAAGAAAAAATCGGAAAAGGCCTGCTCGGTTTTAACGGCCGGGGATTCAGAACCGCCATCAAACCGGAATTTGCGAAAGCGGATGATATTTCAGATTGTGCAAACTGTCTTGAATGTGCAAAAATCTGTCCCACAGGTGCTCTTAAAATTATTAAATAAAAAAAGCCGTCCCGGAAGGGACGGCTTTTTGCTTTTTTATTTGTTGGAATAAATTCCGCCTTCAAGCTGATATCCGTTATATTTCTTATAGAATCTCCACATATGAAGCATAAGCATTGCTTCGCAGTAAAGGTCGATAAGAAGGAAGATATAGGAAGGAATTCCGTGGATTCCCATTGCGTGGCCGGTAAGTTCAATGGAAGTTGCAATGATATCGATCCACATATGGGTGATGAAATGGTGGGACATATGGTGGTCGCTTGCTTCGTTTGCATATTTTGCATAGTTGGTGCACATGAGATAGAGGAGCATGCAGAATGCTGCTTTGGGAAGAAGAGCGATAAGATGTCCGAGTTCTTCCCAAAGCATGATGAAGGAAGCGGTTGAGCAAACCATTGCAGTCATGATGGAAAGAGTGAAGCCGCCGGTTTCACGGTGAAGAAGATAAAGTCCGCTTGTGATAAGAAGGAAACCGAAGAAATCAAGAAGATTTCCCACTTCATGACCGAAAACAAGATCGATCGGAGCAAGCATAAGGCACATACCGATAATGATCGGAAGAGTACCCTTAAGTCTGAGTTGGTCTTTTTTCATTTTTCTAATAATCCCCCTAAAAAACTCTCTTGTAGATAAAATAACAAAAGTAACTATATATTTATATCATTAACTCGGATAAAAAGCAACAACTTTCGGCAAAATATTTTAAATACATTTAAAATATGTAATAAAATAAATAATAGTTAATGCGCTATTGAAAAAAACTTCAATTTAAGATATAATATATTGGATTATTTTATGAAAGGGGGATTTTTCCGTGATTATTGATATGAACGGAATTTCAAAAAGTTTCGGCGCAAAAACGGTTCTGACAAATCTTGATCTGAAAATCGAAGACCACGACAGAATCGGACTTATCGGCGAAAACGGTGCAGGAAAATCCACCCTTCTCAACATTATTATCGGAGATCTGGAATACGATACCGGAACTTTTGCAAAAGGAACAGGCAAAAAAATCGGTTTTCTTCGCCAGGACAGCGGTCTTGCTCTCGGAGGAACTATTATTTCCGAAATGCGTTCTGTTTTTGAACCCGTGCTCAATGCGGAAAAACGCATAGGCGAACTTGAGCACCGGATGGCTGTTCTTGAGCACGGTTCGGAAGAGTATCATAATCTTCTTGCGGAATATGAGCACGAAAAGAATTTTTTTGAGGCAAACGACGGTTACAACGTTTCCGTAAAAATAAATACTATTCTCACCGGTATGGGTTTCAGCAGTTTTGATCCGGAAACACCGGTTGACAGACTTTCCGGCGGCGAAAGAACAAGGCTTGCCCTTGCAAAACTCCTGCTTGAAGGTCCGGACCTGCTTATGTTGGACGAACCCACAAACCATCTGGATTTCAGAACCCTCACATGGCTTGAAGATTATCTTATGTCATATAAAGGTGCGATTCTTACAGTTTCCCATGACCGTTATTTCCTTGATAAAATCGTAAATATCGTCTGCGAAGTCGAAAACAAAACTCTTGTGCGCTATAACGCGGGCTATACAAAATATCTCGATCTGAAAGCCGCAAGACTTGCAAGAATGCAGAAGGAATATGACCGCCAGATGCGCGAAATTGCGGAGCTCGAAGATTTTATTGCAAGAAATAAAGTCCGTGCTTCAACAACAAAACGTGCCCAGGCGCGCGAAAAAGAAATCGAGCATATGGAGATAAAGGAGCGTCCCACTCCGCCGCCGAAGCCGCCGAAATTCCGTTTCGGATACGAGCGCGAACCGGTTAAAGATGTTCTTTTTGTAAAAAATCTTCCGCTTGAGGTAGGCGAAGGTTCTGAACGAAAACTCCTTAATCCTTCCGTTGACATTGAAGTCCGCCGCGGCGAAAAAATCGCCCTTGTCGGAATGAACGGAGTAGGTAAGAGTACCTTTATAAAAACACTCCTTGGAATTCTGCCGCATAACGGCGGAATAATTGAATGGGGAAGAAATGTCCGGACCGGATATTATGATCAGCATAACAGCTATTTAAACCCTAATAAAACAATGCTTGACGAAATGTGGGATATGTTTCCCCGTTCCGACGAACTGACGCTGAGAACCGCTTTGGGCCGCGCAAGACTTACCGGAGAAAACGTATTTAAAAAGATCGATGTTCTTTCCGGCGGCGAAAAAGCAAGACTCAGCTTTGCGGCGCTTACTCTTAAAGATGCGAACGTTCTTCTTCTGGACGAGCCTACCAACCATATGGATATTTCCTGCAAGGAAGCCCTTGATGAAGCGCTTCGTGAATATACGGGAACAATTATCATGGTAAGCCACGACCGTTATCTTTTGAACCGCGTTCCGACTAAAATTATCGAAATGTTTCCGGATCATCTTTCCTGCTATGAAGGCGGATATGACGATTATATGCGCCTTAAAGAGGAAATTGCCGTTCCTGTAAAGGAAGAAAAGAAACCTTCTGCAAACGAAACAGTCTATTACCGTTCAAAACAGCAGAAAAGCGAGGACGCAAAGAAACGCAACCGTCTTAAAGCTGTCGAACAGGAAATTTCCGATGCTGATGAACGCCTTGCTGTAATTGATCAGGAAATGGCAGACCCGGAAACCTGTGCGAACTACGAAAAAATGTCCGCTCTCTGCGCGGAAATGGAAGAACTTAAAAACCGCCAGAACGACCTTATGGACGAATGGGCGGAACTTTCGGAGGAACTTTCATGAGAGAATATATCCCGATAATCCTTGCGGCCGCCCTTATAATGGGAATGGCGGGAACTTTTCTTGCAAAAAGCGCAAGAAAAAAATCAAGCTATCCGTTGCTTTGTTTTTCCGGTTTCCTTGCTGTTCTTACTCTTGTCGGAGTAATTTCTTCCGCGGTTCTGATTGTTTTGCCTTCAAAAGTTGAGGAGGAAAAAACAATTCCTGCGGTTATTTATGACAGCAAAACCGGAGAACTTATGAAAACAAGCCTTACTTTTGACGGAGAATGGACTTACAGCAACCTTGCAAAAAGAAACAAAAGCTACAGCGGAAAAATTATAATCGATTGTTTCGACTATAGCGATTCCGACTGCGAGGTTGAATTTTCTTATTTCGATGAGGAAAATACCGTTCAGAGCGGAATATATAAATACGTCGATTCCGGAGAATGTCTGATTTTCACCGATGCAAAAGGAACATGGTTTTATATCGATACTGTTTCAACCGGCTTTGTTATAATGGCTCCCGCCGAAACAGCAGGGGACGCAAAAGAGATAAGCTCTTTGGTAAACATAGAAACAACCGAATAAAAAAATAAGCCCTCCGCAAAACGGAGGGCAATTTTTATATCTTATTCAACAACAGCGTAGCAGCAGCGAACGGGGGAATAGATTTTTTCTTCTGCTTTAAGTTCTTTGATTGCTTTGGAAACTGCGTCTTTGTCTTCACCGAGAGCAGCAGCAATTTCGCCGGGACGAAGGGGTTTTTCTGCGTTTTTAAGGACTTCAAGGATTCTTTCTTTCATGATATTTATCTCCTTTAATTTAGAATTATCAGTTCCTAATTGATAACGAATATCATTTAGTATATTTGTATTATACATTATTTTTTTGGATTTGTAAATAGTAAAATGAAAAATTTTTGAAAAAAATATAAAAAAAGATGTCCGGAGAATATCGCCGGACATCTTTTTCTGCGTTATTATTATACCACCTTTTCCGCTTTAAAAACAAGTCTTGTATTTGCCGAAAGCAAAGCATATAATTTTCCCGAAGAGGTGATTTTATGATGCTTTATCACGGAAGCCGGACTGGTGGGATAGAAATTCTTGAACCTCGCCTTGCGGATCATGATAGACCTTATATTTATTTTTCGACCATCGAAGTTGTTGCGGCTTTCTATCTTTGCAATGCGGTGGAGCGTCCATATTACTGGTTTCCTTACGGATTTTCCAAAAACGGCGTTCCGGTTTACGATGAACTTTATCCAAATGCATTGGAAGAAGTTTCAAATGGTGTAAAGGGATATATCTATACAGCTGACATACCGGAAGAAAATTTGCTTCCTTTTAAAAATATCCCTTGCGCAAGGCTTGGAACAAAGCCGCAAAAGGTTCTTGAATGTATCGAGGTTCCGGATGCCTATGATTTATTTATGAAATATGTAGAAGAAGGCAGGCTTATTGTCGGAAAATTCGAAGAAAAATCGGAAAAGGAACTTAATTGGTATTACAATAAAATTTTTGAATATATTACCGAAAAGGAAATGATAAAAACTCCCGATTGTTCCTATGCAAAATTTGTCCGGGAAAAATTCCCCTTCGTTTGGGAAAAATATGAAGGAAAATATTAAACTTTTTCTTTGCGAAGCTTGTTAATGCTATCGGTTTTTCTGCGTGTAAAAATGTAAACAAAAAGCCATACCAGGGCAAATCCTACGGCAAAAATTGCGGTAAAAACGCCGATTTTGCCTCTCGGAAGCCAATCGTTAAGAAGATACATAATAAGATAATCCAGATAAAGAACCGCCGCATGTATCATTATCGAAGAAACCAGGGGAAGAACGTCGTTTTGATAAATTGCGGTAATTCCGCCGGCCATAAACGCCATTATCGTTATGCTGATTATTCCAAGAGAAGCTTCGTTTATAGGAATATTTTGAATATTTTCCGCTTTTCCGACTATGAAATAGATAATTGCAAGGACAAAAGGTCCGCCCCAGGCGGAAATAAAACCGCGTTTTAAAAATTCTTTAAAAAAAGCTTTCATTTTGCGTTATACCTCCTTTTAATTTCCGCAAAACAGCGCCGGGAAACATATTCTTTATATCCGCTTTTGAAAACAGCGTCAACTGCACCGCTGAACCCGACAGAAAAGCGCTCGAGCAGTTTTTCGTTAGCAAGTGCGGATTTGTTTATGCGGATAAAATATGAAGGAAGAACTTCTTCAATTTCGTAAAGCCGCATTTTGATTCTGAATTTCTTGCCGGAAGAATCAATTGCAAAAGTTTTTCCTTCTTCGGAAATAATGCATTCTGTTTCGGAAAAGGAAAGAAGTTTCATTTCATCTTCCGAAAAAACAGGAATGCGGTCTTTACCGCTGTATTGCATTACAAGAGTTTCGATTCTTTCGGTAAGGGGAGAGCGGCCGTGCACTGTCGCTGTAATTTCCTCTTCCTTGGATTTATCGATGATAAGATTGAATTTCATCGTTTCACCTCCTGTGAAAATAATATATCATAAAGAAAAATTGTTTTGTTGAAATTTTGCTGTTCGGTAAAAAGAAGACATCAAAAGGAAAAAACGCCGCAGTAACCGCGGCGTGTTTGTTTATTTCTTTTTCATACAAAGAACCGAACGTTCCGGAAAACCGGCATATTCTGCAATTACCGGGCATTTTATCATAAAAAGAAAATATATGTTTTCCTTTTCTTCGCTTAAAGATTCATAGTTTCCCTGACCTTTTGAGATGATAACGTCCGCTTCATTATAAACTTTGCGAAAATTTTCGCTTGTTCTCGGAATAACCGTTCCAAGAGAGCAATCGCCGTTTTCGATTATTTCACAAACTTCATCCATTCCGACAAATTTTGCATCTTCAAGAGTGTTGTCGTTTGCTGCGGGAGTTCCGCGTACGGCAAAACGGATTTTGCAATCCGGATTTATTTCGCGGATTTTTTTGATCAGCATTTTATCAAGAACTATTTCACCGCAGTTATCTCCGAGATAAAGAATATTTTTTGATTTTTTGATGTCGGAAAGAAGTTCGTCGCAATGGTCAACTGTGAAATCAAAATTTTCTGCGGAAGAAAAAATCTTTTCAATTTCCGAATCAATGTCAACGCGGATTGCGCTGAAATCAACTATATTTCCAAGAACGGCATATTTTACCGCATCCTTGAAAGAATTTATTTTGCTTTCAAAAAAAGGGAGCTTTTCAAGAAAAAGTCGGTTGTAAAAATTTTTTGAATCCTTATAAGGATCGAAAATTCCGGTTTTTGCGGAAAAAATTCTGTAAGCGTTTCCACCTATTTCCGGGCTTGTTTTTGAAAAATCCGTTTTCGCAAGATATTCAAAAGTACCGTGGAAAATTTCATCAATGTTCTCTGTTTTCGAAAGTTTTGCGGTTTTTATAAGCTGGTTTAAAAGGCAGGGAAAACAATGTTCGCTTATTTTCATATAATCCACCACCGTTCAGTCAAAGAACTTTCTGAAGAATATTTACGAATTCTTCAAGACCGGCTTTATCATCTTCGGAAAATCTTCCGATAATCGGGCTGTCGATATCGAGCACGCCCCAGATTTTTCCGTCGGTATAAATCGGAACGACAATTTCCGAATTGGAAGCGCAGTCGCAGGCGATATGTCCCGGAAATTCATGTACGTTATAAACAAGCTGTGTTTTGTTTTCCGCAACAGCGGTTCCGCAGACTCCGCGTCCGATTTCTATTTCAATGCAGGCGCTTTTTCCCTGAAAAGGTCCGAGAACAAGTTTTCCACCAATCATTTTATAAAATCCCGCCCAGTTAAGATCGGGGAGATGCTCCCACAAAAGTGCGGAAGCGTTTGCAAGATTTGCGGTTTCATAAGGGACGCCTTCGGTTATTGCGGCAAGGCTTTGGCAAAGGAAAGAATAATCAGTCATTTTATTTCTCCTTATATTTTTTGATAATTACTGCAAAATGTCCGATTGCGAAGATTCCCGCAAAAATTACAAGGAACCAATGACGAAGAAGAATTCCGCAAAGGACAAAAACAAGAACGCGGATTATTCCAAGGATAATTGCCTTTAAAAAATCCTGTTTTTTGAAGAAAAGAACGTAAATAAGAATATATGCAAGAAGCAAAATTCCGTTTCCGGCAAAATAAATTATCATTTCTTCGGAAGACTTGAAACCGAATTCCCATACACCGATAGGAAGAACCATAAGAAGCATGGAAGCATATCTTCCGAATTGTTCGGTAATGGAAGCAGCATCGGATTTTCTGACTTCTCTGTTTTCTTTGTGAATTGAAAAAAGAAGGTCGGGAATTATAAGGATCCAGACTATTGCTACCTGAATGAAATTTATAAGATTAAGTACCATTATAAATACCTCGCAAAATCAGAATTTTATATATTATACATCAAAACGCAAAAAAATAAAAGCGCCGGTAAGGCGCTTTTTAATTATTCGGTTAATGAATAATAACTAAAAACCAATCCGGCGCTTAAAATCAAACCGCCGATTATATCGGTTACCCAATGAACTCCGGAAACAAGCCTTGCAATTACCATAAAAACGGTAAAAATGCTTATTAAAAAAACCGCGGTTTTTCTTAATCCGCTATTTTTGATTTTCCGGTTAAGCAGAATTGCGGAAGAAGGCATAACACATGTAACAAGCAAAGTTGTTGAGGAAGGGTAGGATGCCTCAAGAATTCCGTTGATCAAAACCGGGCGGTAATTTATAACAAAGTTTTCGAAAAATAAATAAACCGCCGCCATAACAGTATAAAATCCGCCGAGCATCAATATATCTTTATCGACTTTGAAAAGATTTTTCCTTTTAACAAGCTGTAAAAATCCAAGAATTGCAAAGCCGAACATAAAACAGACCGGAACAAGCCCAAGCCAGTCGGTAAGAATATATAAATCAAAATTAACTCCGGTAAGTTTATGAAAAAATCTGTTAAGCGAAGCAAAACCGACATAAGTACCATCCGGCCCGATTGCTTTAACATCTACGGTTTTCACAAGAAAAGTCCATATAATGAATGCGCAGATCATTGTTATTCCGGTAATCGTGATTTTTTTGTTTTTCATTTTTTCTCCGTCCTTTATGCTGATTTTTTAATAACAGCATAAGCCGAAGAAAATAAAATATAAAGAAAGGCACCGTCACATGGACGATACCTTTCGTGTCATCGGAGTTTTATAAGCATAATTGCTTTTATTGCAAGAAAAACAAAGCAGAAAAAAGCGGCGTATGGCTGAAGAGTCATCATAAAACAAATTGTTCCGGCGGCGCTTAATGCCAAAGAAACAAAATGTTTGTTTTTTATCCAGAAAGTGCAATGACAGTTTTGAAGGGCAAGAATCAGGATTCCGGTAAAAATAATTCCGAAAACAATGATAAAATATGCGCTTTTGATATATTCCGAAATTCCGGAAAGGGAAAGAAGAGAAACTTCCTTTATGATTTCTCCGCCTTTCTCTCCGAAAAAAGGAAGAAAGAGGAACATTATCATGCTGCAGTCCAAAAGACCGAAAATTATATCGCACAGGTGTTTTTCCCTTTGCTTTAAATCCTCATCGGCTGCCGCCAGAAGCTGTTCCCCGGAAAGAAGTTCGTCTATGGAAACTGAAAAATATTTTGATATCGATTTAAGGGATTCAATGTTCGGGATGCCTCTTCCGGATTCCCATTTTGAAACGGCGGTTCGGGAAACATATAAAATTTCCGCAAGTTCTTCCTGGGTAAGACCTTTTTGCTTACGCAGTTCCTGAAGTTTTTCGCCTAATTCCATTAATAATCATTCCTTTTTATACCAAATGGGCAATCCCGTTTTGGGACTGCCCATTTACAGATTAAAAATACGATTTTATTTATCGGTGGGTTTCATGGTGGGGATTATTTCAGTATGTTTCATAACTTCTCATAACCTCTCATAAGCCCTAAAAACAACCGTTTAAAAAGTACTAACCGCATATCTGCTCATGAGTTGCTCATATCCTGGCATAAAACCTCGGGCAACTGGGGTAAAACTGGGGTATTTTGCATTTTTTCTCTTACCCTCGTTTTACTCAATTTCCTCATAAGCATTTTTTCTATGCTTGAATGATTATAACATATCTCTATTCAAAAGAAAAGAGGACATCTCACCTTGTTTCATCGAGTTTATATTCTTTTCCAAGTGGAAAATTCAATAGTATAGGCTTCCTTGGCTTTGGTTTATTCTGAGCAACAAGTTCCCATCTCTTAAACACCTCATATCCACCGATAAAACCCAACTGAGTCATGGCCGCCTCGATTCGCATATGTTTCTCAGGAATATCTGTTAAGGTGCTTGCAAAATTTAGAATCTCAGTATATTCCTCAGGAAGCCCACCGCATCGTTTTGGCAAATCAAGAATTTCAGGGGTATGCAACACATAATCTGCAAGGTCAGACACATACTCTAATGTTCTTTCATAATCCTCACACATAAGTCCGAACGTAACCTTGTTGCCAACACCACAATACTTGCCCATAAGTTTTAATGTCGTTCCTCGGTCAAGTTGGTAACTTTCATAAGCAAAATAAATATCTTTGAAATTTTGGCTGAAAGTCATTCTCTTCTCTGTTTTAAGATAACCTGAGTTTTTCTTTGGTTTTGCCGTGTCAATATATTCACAAAAATCCGCAATAAGCATATCGTAAGGCGGATTCTTTTTTACGAGCAAATCTTCTCCCTTAAATCTATCACCAAACCTATATGTTGAAAATGGAGATAGCCTTGCAACAGCCCCCGAAAAATCAAAAATAAGCAAACCGATGCCCTTGTTGATGATTGCAGAATAGTATTCAACTGCTCTCTGTTTATTACCCTGTAATAAGGTATCAATTGAATACATATCAATTCTATCGCCATCAGAGAGCGAGTTAATCAGATTTTCCAAATTCGGCCATGCTTGAGCATCTGCTCGGACAACATCTATAACTGCACTTTCGCCCCCATGTGCAATTGCAGTAAGTTCTTGATAAACAACTGTGTTTTTTACATCAGTCGGAGTATTGCGAATGATTACTCCATAGCCTTTTACTATGTCCATAAAAGTTTTCCTCACAAATTTCTGAAAAGGTATTGACAATGAAGACCATCTGCACTATAATAGTGTCATAGATGGTTTACA
>JAZQUO010000022.1:0-24199 GCA_045631325.1 Oscillospiraceae bacterium | reverse complement strand
GATTTTTATTTGCATTGATTCAGCTTATTCGGTTGCTTCGGCTGCTTCCATTACGCGGTTGTATTCATTGTCCATATCGATGGGATGAACTTCCGGTGCAACGGAGGAATAGTCAGCGTCGGAATAGCACTGCATACCGGTACCTGCCGGGATGAGTTTACCGATGATGACGTTTTCTTTAAGACCGAGGAGTCTGTCGCTCTTACCTTTGATTGCTGCTTCGGTAAGAACTCGGGTGGTTTCCTGGAAGGATGCGGCAGACATAAAGCTTTCGGTTGCAAGAGATGCTTTGGTGATACCAAGGAGCATCGGGATGTAGGTTGCTTCGCGAAGGCCGGTTTCGCCGTTTGCAATACGTTTTCTGATCTCTCTGTTTTCTGCGAAGAAGTCGCCTTTTTCGACAACCATGCCGGAAAGGAGCTTGGTGTCGCCCTGGTCATCAACTTTGACTTTCTTCATCATCTGACGAACGATAACTTCGATATGTCTGTCGTTGATATCAACACCCTGGAGGCGGTAAGTCTTCTGAACTTCTGCAATAAGGTAATCCTGTACTGCAAGAGCGCCGTTGACGTCAAGATACTTATGCGGGTTGACGGAACCTTCGGTAAGGAGTTCGCCTGCTTTGACATGGTCGCCCTCTTTGACCTTGGGTCTGCTTCCGTAAGTGATGAGATATTTGCGTTCTTCGCCGGTTTCTTTGTTGAAGATAACGATATGGCGGTTTTTCTTGATCTCATCGATTCTGATATCGCCTTCGATTTCTGCGATGACAGCTTCACGCTTAGGAGTTCTTGCCTCAAAGAGTTCTTCAACACGAGGAAGACCCTGGGTAATATCTTCTGCGGAAGCGATACCACCGGTATGGAAGGTACGCATGGTAAGCTGGGTACCGGGTTCACCGATGGACTGTGCAGCGATAACACCGACAGCTTCACCAACATGAACAGGTTTGCCGGTTGCAAGGTTGGAACCATAGCATTTTGCGCAAACGCCGTGTTTTGCCTCGCAGTTGAGGATGGAACGGAGTTTGAGTTCGGTGATGCCTGCGTTGACGATTTTCTTTGCGTCGTCTTCGTCCATCATCTTGTCTTTGCTTACAAGAAGTTCGCCGGTTTCGGGATGGAGAACATCTTCAACAGAATAACGGCCGATAAGACGTTCGCTCATAGGCTCGATCATTTCGTTGCCTTCGCGGATATCGTGTACTACGATACCTTCGTGAGTTCCGCAGTCCTGTTCGCGGATGATAACTTCCTGGGAAACGTCAACAAGACGTCTGGTAAGGTAACCGGAGTCCGCGGTACGAAGCGCAGTATCTGCAAGACCTTTACGGGCACCACGGCTGGAGATGAAGTATTCGAGGATGTTAAGACCTTCACGGTAGTTTGCACGAATCGGAATTTCGATTGCTTTACCGGAAGTGTTAGCGATAAGTCCGCGCATACCTGCAAGCTGACGGATCTGGTTCATGGAACCACGAGCACCGGAGTCTGCCATCATGAAGATCGGGTTGTACTTATCAAGGTTTCCTTTAAGAGCATCTGCAACTTCGTCAGTGGTCTTGTTCCAGGTTTCGATAACCTTTTTATAACGTTCTTCGTCAGACATAAGACCGCGGCGGTACTGTTTGGTAATGCCGTCGATTTTCTTTTCTGCAGCAGCAAGAATTTCTGCTTTCTGCGGAGGAATAACCGCGTCGCTTACGGAAACGGTGATTGCGCCCTTGGTGGAATATTTAAAGCCCTGTGCTTTGATCTTATCGAGAACTTCACTGGTAACAGCGGTACCGTGAACTCTTACGCAGCGGTCGATAATTTTACCGAGCTGTTTTTTGCCAACAAGGAATCCGATTTCGAAGTCGAATTCGTGTTCCGGGTCGGTTCTGTCAACATAACCGAGGTCCTGAGGAATCGGCATGTTGAAGATTGCTTTACCGACAGTGGTGTCGATAACTTTGCTGCGTACGTTTCCGTTTTCGTCGGTTTTCTCAACTCTGAGTTTGATGGGAGCATGAAGTCCGACAACGCCTTCGCTGTAAGCCATGATAGCTTCGTCGATGTTGCGGAATGCTTTGCCTTCGCCGGGTTCGCAACCGGGTTTTTCAAGAGTAAGATAATAAGAACCGAGGATCATATCCTGGGTAGGAACTGCAACAGGTTTGCCGTCCGCCGGTTTAAGGATGTTGTTTGCAGCAAGCATAAGGAATCTTGCCTCTGCCTGTGCTTCGGTGGAAAGCGGTACATGGATTGCCATCTGGTCGCCGTCGAAGTCGGCGTTGTATGCGGTACATACAAGAGGATGGAGTTTGAGTGCACGGCCTTCAACAAGAACGGGCTCGAAAGCCTGGATACCGAGTCTGTGAAGAGTAGGTGCACGGTTGAGCATTACAGGGTGATCCTTGATAACGATTTCGAGAGCGTCCCAAACTTCGGGCTGGGTTGCTCTTTCGACCATTTTTCTTGCGTTTTTGATGTTGGTTGCTGCGCCGACATCAACAAGGCGTTTCATAACAAAGGGCTTGAAGAGCTCGATTGCCATTTCTTTAGGAAGACCGCACTGGCTCATTTTGAGTTCGGGGCCAACAACGATTACGGAACGGCCGGAATAGTCAACACGTTTACCGAGAAGGTTCTGGCGGAAACGTCCCTGTTTACCTTTGAGCATATCGGAAAGGGATTTGAGAGGACGGTTGGAAGGTCCGGTTACCGGACGGCCTTTTCTGCCGTTGTCGATAAGTGCGTCAACTGCTTCCTGAAGCATACGTTTTTCGTTGCGGACGATGATGTCCGGAGCGCCGAGTTCAAGAAGTCTTTTAAGACGGTTGTTTCTGTTGATGACTCTTCTGTAAAGGTCGTTGAGGTCGGAAGTTGCGAATCTTCCGCCGTCAAGCTGTACCATAGGTCTGATATCCGGAGGGATTACAGGAACTACATCAAGGATCATCCATTCGGGACGGTTTCCGGAAAGACGGAATGCTTCAACAACTTCAAGACGTTTGAGAAGGCGGACACGTTTCTGTCCGGAAGCAGTCTCAAGTTCTTCGTGAAGCTGTACGGAAAGGGCTTCAAGATCGATATCTTTAAGAAGCATCTGAACTGCTTCTGCGCCCATTCCTGCCTGGAAATCTTCCTCATATTTTTCACGCATATCGCGGTATTCTTTCTCGCTGAGAAGCTGTTTCTTTTCAAGAGGAGTGGTACCGGGATCGGTGACGATATAGCTTGCAAAATAAAGTACCTTTTCAAGAAGACGGGGGCTCATATCAAGGATGAGACCCATTCTGGAAGGGATACCTTTGAAGTACCAGATGTGGGAAACGGGAGCAGCGAGTTCGATATGACCCATTCTCTCACGTCTTACTTTTGCTCTGGTGACTTCAACGCCGCAGCGTTCGCAGACTTTGCCTTTGAAGCGGAGGCGTTTATATTTACCGCAGTAGCACTCCCAGTCCTTGGTCGGTCCGAAGATTCTTTCGCAGAAAAGACCGTCGCGTTCCGGTTTGAGTGTTCTGTAGTTGATGGTTTCGGGTTTCTTTACTTCGCCGTAAGACCATTCTCTGATCTTTTCGGGAGAAGCAAGGCCGATTTTGATAGAATCAAATGCGTTAAATTCCATTAATTTACGACCTCCCCTTCAATTACATATCGTCTTCGGAATATCCGAAGCCTGCGAATTCGGCGAAATCGTCGCCGTCTTCATTCATATCTCCGATTTCGAAGCCTTCAAAATCGTCTTCGTAAGCTACGTTTTCGCCTTCGAATTCAATTGCTTCATCAGCAGGAATAAGACCTGCATCTTCGTCGTCGAAGTTCTGTTTAAGATCAATTTCCTCGTTGTTTTTGTCGAGAACTTTAATATCAAGACCGAGGGACTGGAGCTCTTTGATAAGAACCTTGAAGGATTCGGGAATGCCTGCCGGAGGAACGTTCTGTCCTTTAACGATGGACTCGAAGGTTTTTACACGGCCGACAACGTCGTCCGATTTGACGGTAAGGATCTCCTGAAGGGTATAGGCTGCGCCGTATGCTTCAAGAGCCCAAACTTCCATCTCACCGAATCTCTGGCCGCCGAACTGAGCTTTACCGCCGAGAGGCTGCTGAGTTACAAGGCTGTAAGGACCGGTGGAACGTGCATGGATCTTATCGTCAACAAGGTGATGCAGTTTAAGGTAGTACATGTAACCTACGGTTACGGGGTTATCAAAGAGTTCGCCGGTACGTCCGTCGCGGAGCCATACTTTGCCGGAGCTGTCAAGACCTGCTTCGGTAAGAAGTTCGCGGATATCGGATTCGTGTGCGCCGTCGAATACAGGGGTCATTACGTGCCAGCCGAGTTCTGCAGCTGCTCTTCCGAGGTGAACTTCAAGAACCTGACCGATGTTCATACGGGAAGGAACACCGAGGGGGTTAAGAAGAATATCAAGAGGTCTGCCGTCCGGAAGGAAAGGCATATCTTCCTGAGGAAGGATTCTGGAAACAACACCCTTGTTACCGTGACGTCCTGCCATCTTGTCACCGACAGAGAGTTTTCTCTTCTGTGCGATGTAGCAGCGGACAACTTCGTTAACTCCGGGGTTGAGTTCGTCGCAGTTTTCTCTGGTGAATACCTGTACGTCAACGATGATACCGTATTCGCCGTGAGGAACACGGAGAGAGGTATCTCTTACTTCGCGGGCTTTTTCGCCGAAGATTGCGCGGAGGAGTCTTTCCTCTGCGGTGAGTTCGGTTTCGCCTTTGGGAGTTACTTTACCGACAAGGATATCTCCGGCACGGACTTCTGCGCCGATACGGATGATACCGCGTTCGTCGAGTTCTTTAAGAGCATCTTCGCCTACGTTCGGAATATCGCGGGTGATCTCTTCCGGACCGAGTTTGGTGTCGCGGGATTCGAGTTCGTATTCCTCGATATGAACAGAGGTGTAGGTATCTTCTTTAACAAGTTTCTCGTTGATGAGAACTGCGTCCTCGTAGTTATAACCTTCCCAGGTCATAAAGCCGATGAGCATGTTCTTACCGAGGGAAACTTCGCCTTCGCTGGTTGCGGGGCCGTCTGCGATTACCTGACCTGCAACAACGTGCTCGCCTTTTTCAACGATAGGTCTCTGGTTTACGCAGGTACCCTGGTTGGAACGAAGGAATTTGATGATTTTATATTCATCGGTTTCGACGGAATCGTCGCGTTTGATAACAACGCGCTCTGCGTCAACTTTGGTAACGGTACCTGCGTGTTCAGCAAGAACGGTTACGCCGGAGTCAACTGCAGCTTTGTATTCCATACCGGTTCCGACGAAAGGTCTTTCGGTTTTAAGAAGCGGAACTGCCTGGCGCTGCATGTTCGCACCCATGAGAGCACGGTTTGCGTCGTCGTTTTCAAGGAAGGGGATCATTGCGGTTGCAACGGAAACTACCATCTTAGGAGATACGTCCATGTAGTCAACTTTTTCCGGAGCAACTTCGATGAATTCGTCTTTGAAACGGCAGGTTACCTTCTGGTTTGCAAAACGGTTGTTTTCATCAAGAGGAGTGTTAGCCTGTGCAACAATGAAGTCGTCTTCGGCGTCTGCGGTCATGTACTCAACTTCGTCGAGAACAATACCGGTTTCTTTATCCACTTTTCTGAAAGGTGCTTCAATAAAGCCGTATTTGTTGATTCTTGCATAGCTTGCGAGATAGGAGATAAGACCGATGTTAGGACCTTCAGGGGTCTCGATCGGGCACATGCGTCCGTAATGGCTGTAGTGTACGTCTCGAACTTCGAAGCCTGCACGGTCACGGGAAAGACCGCCGGGACCAAGAGCGGAAAGACGGCGTTTATGAGTAAGTTCTGCAAGGGGGTTGGTCTGGTCCATGAACTGGGAAAGAGGCGAAGAGCCGAAGAACTCTTTGATAGCCGCAACGACGGGGCGGATATTCACAAGACCCTGGGGAGTGATGGCTTCGGTGTCCTGTGCCTGGATGGTCATGCGTTCACGGATTACACGTTCAACTCTGGAGAAACCGATTCTGAACTGGTTCTGAAGAAGTTCGCCGACGGAACGGATACGTCTGTTTCCGAGATGGTCGATATCGTCGGTGCTTCCGAATCCCCAGTAGAGGTTGCACATATAGTTGATGGAAGAGAAGATATCATCGGTGATGATATGGTTCGGGATAAGTTCGTTAACATTCTCTTTGAGGAGAGCGATGAGCATTTCTTTGTCGTCACCGGCTTTTTCGGCAATTTCGGTGATTACGGAGAAACGAACTTTTTCGTTGATGAAGAGCTCTTCAAGTTCTTCTTTGGAAAGGTCTACATAGTCCTCTGCATCTACCATGTTGTTGGAGATAACTTTGACTTTGTGGCCTTCAACGTCAACATAAACTTCGCGTACGCCTTTTTTGTCGAGAAGACCTGCGTCATCTCTGGTAAGGGTTGCGCCTGCTTCGAAAAGAACTTCGCCGGTAAGCGGATCTGCTGCCGGTTCTGCAAGGGTCATGCCTGCAATACGTCTTTCGAGAGCAAGTTTTTTGTTGTATTTATAACGTCCGACGCGGGAGATATCGTATCTTCTTGCGTCGAAGAAGAGGTTGTTGAGGTGCTGCTCACTGGTTTCGAGCGTGGGCGGTTCACCGGGACGAAGTTTTCTGTAAACTTCGAGAAGTGCCTCTTCTCTGGATTTGGTTGCGTCTTTTTCAAGGGTTGCGAGGAGCATAGGCTCTTCGCCGAAATAGTCAAGGATCTGTGCATCACTTCCGAGTCCGAGGGCTCTGATGAAAGTGGTGATGGGAAGTTTTCTGTTTTTGTCGATTCTTACGCCGAAAACATCGTTAAGGTCGCTTTCGTATTCAAGCCATGCACCTCTGTTAGGGATAACAGTGCTTGCAAAAAGTTTCTTACCGGTTTTGTCGTAGTTCATGGCGAAATATACGCCGGGAGAACGGACAAGCTGGGATACAATAACACGCTCTGCGCCGTTGATGACAAAAGTGCCGGAAGGGGTCATGATCGGGAAATCTCCCATGAAGATATCCTGTTCTTTGATCTCGCCGGTTTCCTTATTCTGCAGTCTTGCTCTTACACGAAGGGGGGCTGCATAAGTCACGTCGCGCTCTTTGCATTCCTCGATGGTATATTTGGGCTTGTTTTCGATATGATAATCGATGAAGTCCAAAACAAGGTTTCCGGAATAGTCAGTGATGGCCGAAACATCACGGAATACTTCCTGAAGACCTTCTTCGAGGAACCATCTATAAGAGTCTTTCTGAACCTCGATGAGGTTCGGCATATCGAGGACTTCCTCGATCTTGGAAAAACTCATGCGGACATTTTTTCCGAGCTTGACAGGTTTTACATTTACCAAATTAGCTCACTCCATTCATCCGTATTAACGTCGTTTATTTTTCTTGACCGAAATACTTGCTTTTTTCGTCAAACTGTGGTATAGTAGTTGTGAACGAGGCGCAAGTATCCACTATGGTACATTCTACAATTATATAACTAAAATCAATAGGTGTCAAGCCGTTTCGGGACGGTTTGGCGCAATTTTTTTATATTTTTTTAAAATTTTTTAAAAATAAGGCAAAAATGGGTCCGAAACCGCCCTTTTTGCCTTTATTTTTTGTAAATTATTGGAAATTTTTTCAAAAAATATTCTTCGCTTTTTCTCCCCTTTTCCGGCCGGAATTGCTCCGCAAAAGCCGTGTTTCTGAAAGAAAGTGTACACGCTTCCGGGTGTTTCTGGTGCGTTTTTTTACACATATTTCGCCCGGAAAATACCCTTCCGGAAAGCAATTTCCCGCAACAATGTTCTTGACAAAGACGGGCTTTGCCGTTATAATGTTTCTGTTGTAATTTAATATTCAATATAAGCTTTGATGGGAATAATCGGAAAACGCGCAAAACAGAGAGCCTTTTGTCCGCTGAAAGAAAGGTTTGCAAACGGTTGCCGAAGGCCGCCCCGGAGCTTCCGGAAGAGATTCCGGCGTCTGCCTTGCGTTACAAAGGTTCAAAGAGGCCGCAATGCGGCAATTTGGGTGGTACCACGGAGATGTCTTCGTCCCAACGTCATTTTAATGACAGGGATGGAGGCTTTTTTTATTTTCCGCGGTTTCTCCCGGCAAAATTGTTACTTAATTGAAAGGAATGATATAAACATGGAATGGATGGGTGTAAACGACATCCGCGAAAGCTTCCTCAGCTTTTTTGAAAGCAAGGGTCATAAAAGACTCCCCAGCTTCCCCCTTCTCCCGAAAGATGACAAGAGCCTTCTTCTCATCAACTCCGGTATGGCACCGATGAAAAAATGGTTCCTCGGCCAGGAAGAACCCCCCTGCCACAGAGTAACCACCTGCCAGAAGTGCATCCGTACCCCCGACATTGATAACGTAGGTAAAGACGACCGTCACGGAACCTATTTTGAAATGCTCGGCAACTTCTCCTTCGGAAACTACTTCAAAAAAGAAGTAATTCCGTGGGCATGGGAATATTTCACCGAAGTTATCAAACTTCCGAAAGACAAACTCTATGTAACCGTTTATCAGGATGACGATGAAGCATACGATATCTGGCACAACGTAATCGGACTTTCCGAAGACCGCATTTTCCGTTTCGGAAAAGAGGACAACTTCTGGGAAATTGGTTCCGGCCCCTGCGGTCCCTGTTCCGAAATTTATTTCGACCGCGGCGTTGAACACGGCTGCGGCCAGCCCGGATGCACCGTTGGCTGCGACTGCGACCGTTTCATCGAAGTATGGAACCTTGTTTTCTCCCAGTTTGACTCCGACGGCGAAGGCAACTATGAAAGAATGGAACATCCGAACATCGACACCGGTATGGGCCTTGAAAGACTTGCATGCGTAATGCAGGGCGTTGACAACCTCTTCGAAGTTGACACCGTTCAGAATATCATGAAAAAAATCGGCGAGATCGCAGGCATCAAATATCACGATGACCCCGTCAAAGACGTTTCTCTCCGTGTAATCACCGACCATGTCCGTTCCACCACCTTCATCATCAGCGACGGCGTTATGCCCGCAAACGAAGGCCGCGGATATGTTCTCAAACGCCTTCTCAGAAGAGCTGCACGTCACGGCAGACTCCTCGGAATCAACGAACCCTTCATCTACAAAGTAGTTGATACCGTTATCGAAGAAAACCGCGTTGCTTATCCCGAACTTGCAGAGCACGCAGACTATATCAAAAAAGTCATCCTTTCCGAAGAAGAAAGATTCTGCCGCACCATCGACCAGGGCTTCGAGCTTCTTAACGATTACGTTGCAAAACTCGAAGAATCCGGCGAAACCGTTCTTCCCGGCGACGTAGCTTTCAAACTTTACGATACCTACGGCTTCCCGCTTGACCTTACTCAGGATATCCTTGAAGACAAAAACATCACCGTTGACGTTGAAGGCTTCACCGTTCTTATGAACGATCAGAAAAAACGCGCACGTGATGCAAGAGCTTCCGCAAACGGCGTTTCCTGGGTTGAAGACAGCCTTGCAGCTCTCGGCGACGTAAAAACCAAATTTGTCGGATATAACAGAATGGATTCCGCTTCCGAAGTTCTTGCAATCCTCAAAGACGGCGAACTCGTTTCCGAACTTGACGAAGGCGACGAAGCAGTTATCATCCTCGACTCCACTCCTTTCTATGCAGAAATGGGCGGCCAGGTCGGCGACAGAGGCACCATCACTTCCGGTCCTTCCATCTTCAACGTAACCGACTGCAAAAAATCTCCCACCGGACAGTACATGCACATCGGCGTAATGGGTTCCGGCCATATCAGAACCGGTTCCAGCGTCCGCGCAAGACTTACCGAATCCATCAGAAACGCAACCCAGCGTAACCATACCGCCTGCCACCTTCTCCAGAAAGCTCTCCGCGAAGTTCTCGGCGATCACGTTCATCAGGCAGGTTCCTATGTTGACGAAAACCGCTGCCGTTTCGACTTCAGCCATTTCTCCGCAATGACCGCAGAAGAAATTGCAGAAACCGAAAGAGTTGTTAACGAAATGGTTCTTGCTTCCCTTGACGTTGATATCAACGAAATGCCTATTGCAGAAGCAAAACAGATGGGTGCAATGGCTCTCTTCGGTGAAAAATACGGCGACACCGTCCGCGTTGTTAACGTTTCCGGCCGTTCCATCGAATTCTGCGGCGGTACCCACGTTACCAACACCAGCAAAATCGGCCTTTTCAAAATCATCAGCGAATCTTCCGTTGCAGCAGGCGTAAGACGTATTGAAGCAGTAACCGGTACCGGCGTTCTCGATTACATCGAACAGATGAACGGAACTCTCGGCGAAACCGCCGCAAATCTTAAAGTTAACGGCGTTGGCGAAGTTGCTCAGAAATCCGCAGCTGTTATGGCTGAACTCAAAGCAAAAGACAAAGAAATCGAAGAACTCAACAACAAACTCGCAAAAATGAGAGTTGAAACTCTTCTTGCTTCCGCAAAAGAAATCTGCGGTCTCCGCTTCATCTGCACCAAGCTTGAAGGCATCAGCCCCGCAAGCCTCAGAATCATGGGCGACCACATCAAATTCACCGCACAGGATGCAATTGCACTTCTTGCTTCCGTTAACGAAGACAAAGTTTCCGTTCTCGTTGTCTGCGGTATCAACGCTCTTAAAGAAGGCGCCCACGCAGGTAAAATCGTCAAAGAAATCGCTGCAATGGCAGGCGGTTCCGGCGGCGGCAGACCTGACAGCGCAATGGGCGGCGCAAACCCCGAAATGATCGACGATGCCCTTGCTTCCGCAGCAGAAATCGTTGAAACTCTTCTTATCAATAAATAATTAAACCGCAGGGGCGGATAATTTCCGCCCGTTCGGATATTTTAGAAAGGAGCATAATCTTTATGGAAAACTGCCTTTTCTGTAAAATTGCCGCGGGAATTATTCCCAGCAGCAAAGTTTATGAAGACGAAAAAGTTCTCGCCTTCAACGATATCGACCCCCAGGCTCCGACTCATTTCCTTGTAATTCCGAAGGAACACATCACCGGCGCAGGCGAAATCAACGAAGAGAACAGTGGCATAGTCGCTTATATCTTCGAAGTTATCGCAAAAATCGCAAAGGAAAAAGGAATTGAAAGCTACCGTGTTGTTACCAACTACGGCGAAGAAGCGGGACAGACCGTTCCCCACCTTCATTTCCATGTTCTTGCCGGAAGAAACCTCGGCTGGCCTCCGGGCTGATTTAAAACAAAACGAAAGCCGCACCTGCAAAAAGGTGCGGTTTTTTTTATTTCCATTATTTCTCCGAAAAAGCTTTATTTAATTTGTTAAATTATGTATAATAAATATATATAACCTTTTTTAAGAAAAGGCATCGGAGATTGCCGGAGGAATTCCAATGAACAAACTTGAAGAAGCAAGAAAACAAATAAACAAAATCGATAAGGAAATGGCGAAGCTTTTCGAAAAGCGGATGGATGCCGCAAAACTTGTCGCCGAATATAAAGCGAAAAATTCTCTTCCTGTTTTCGACCCGGAAAGAGAGCGGGAGCTTTTTGAAAAGAATTCCGCCCTTATAAAAAGCGAAGAACTCCTTCCCTATTATCTCGATTTTCTTAAAGAAACCGTTTCCGTTTCAAAAAATTATCAGAAAAAGCTTCTTTCTTCCGAAAAACATGTTCATGTAAATCTTCCTTCCTGCGGTTACGATATCATAATCGAAAACGGCGTGCTCAAAAAAGCCGGTGCTCTTCTGAACCTCGACCGCAAGGTGCTCATAGTCACGGATTCCGGCGTTCCCGCCGAATACGCAAAGGCCGTTGCCGCCCAATGCAGATTGCCTTATATTGCAACCATACCCGAAGGCGAAGAAAGCAAGGCTCTTGATATCTTTGAGGAGCTTTGCCGCGCAATGCTTGAGCACGGTTTTTCAAGAACCGACTGCGTTGTTGCGGTCGGCGGCGGAATGGTCGGTGATCTTGCCGGTTTTGCCGCCGCAAGCTATATGCGTGGAATCGATTTTTATAATATTCCGACCACCGTTCTTTCAATGACCGATTCTTCCGTCGGCGGAAAAACCGCCGTTAACCTTGGCGGAATAAAAAATATAGTCGGCGCTTTTTATCAGCCGAAAGCCGTTCTCATCGACCCTGAAACCTTAAAAACCCTTTCGGAACGCCATTTTTCAAACGGTCTTGCGGAAGCTGTCAAGATGGCGCTTACTTTCGATAGGGAACTTTTTGAGTTTTTTGAAAGTTCCGATGCTCATGAGCATATTGAAACTATAATTGAGCATTCCGTAAGAATCAAGGCCGCCGTAATTGAAAAAGACGAAAAGGAATCCGGACTCCGGAAGGCTCTTAACTTCGGCCATACCGTCGGTCACGCCATCGAAAGCACTCAGGAACCGGGCGGATTTTATCATGGAGAATGCGTTGCGCTCGGAATGATACCAATGTGCTCCCCGGAAATAAGCGAAAGATTAAAAGCGGTGCTCAGAAAGCTCGGCCTTCCGACGGAATACCGGGGCGATGCTAAAAAACTTGCTGCCGCCGCTTCCCATGATAAAAAATTTGCGGGTGAAAAGGTTACCGTTGTGACTGTTCAGAAAATCGGAAGTTTCCGGTTTGAAGAATGGTACCCCGCCGAACTTTTTGAACGAATGGAGGAATTTTTAAAATGAAAGATACATTCGGACAAAGCATTTCCATAACCCTTGCCGGAGAAAGCCACGGCGCCGGAATTGTTGCAATCCTTTCCGGAATTGCGC
Source organism: Oscillospiraceae bacterium (assembly GCA_045631325.1). Lineage (GTDB taxonomy): Bacteria > Bacillota > Clostridia > Oscillospirales > Ruminococcaceae > UMGS1668. The sequence continues at coordinate 11,492 of JAZQUO010000022.1, read as the reverse complement.
CGGGAATTTCCGTTGACGAAGATTTTATCGCCAAACAGCTTGCAAAAAGGCGTCCCTTCGGAGCAATTTCCACTTCCCGAAAAGAGGAAGATAAATTCGAAATTTTAAGCGGCGTTTTCAATGGATTCACCACCGGAACACCAATCGCTGTCCTTATAAGAAACGAAAACGCAGAAAGCAGGGATTATTCCGGAATTGCCGCAACCGCAAGACCCGGCCATGCGGATTTTTCCGCAAACTGCAAATATCACGGTTTTCAGGATTATCGGGGCGGCGGACATTTTTCCGGAAGAACAACCGTCGGAATCGTTGCCGCAGGCGCGGTCTGTATTTCCGCTCTTGCAAAAAAAGGCATCAGAATCGGAACCCATATTTCCGAATGTGCCGGAATTCCCGACAGAAAATTTGAAAATATCGAAAATGATATAAACTCCCTGAGCGAAAAACTTTTTGCGGTTCTTGATGAAGAACAGGGTAAAAAAATGGAAGAAGCGATTCTTCTTGCGAAATCCGAACAGGATTCCGTCGGCGGAATTCTTGAAACCGCAATAACCGGAATCCCCGCCGGAATCGGCGAACCTTATTTCGACAGCATTGAAAGTCAGCTTGCCCATTTCCTTTTCAGCATTCCGGCGGTCAAAGGCGTTGAATTTGGAAGCGGTTTTGATTTTGCAAAAATGCGCGGAAGCGAAGCAAACGACCCTTTCCGCATTGACGAAAACGGAAAAATTTACACAAAAACCAACCATAACGGCGGAATAAACGGCGGAATTTCAAACGGAATGCCCGTGATTTTCCGCTGCGCAATAAAACCGACACCTTCCGTTTCCATCGAACAGGAAACCGTTGATTTTGTTAAGGGCGAAAACAAAAATTTTGCCATCAACGGCCGCCACGATCCTGCGATTATCCACAGAGCAAGAGTTGTTATCGATTCCGCCGCGGCGATAGTTCTTTGCGATATTCTTGCGCAAAGATACGGCACCGACTGGCTGAGGTAAGCTTATGGAATACGGACTTATCGGGGAACATCTTTCCCACAGTTTTTCGCCGGAAATTCATAAAAGAATCGGCGGTTACAAATACGAAATCAAAGAACTGAAAACTGAGGAACTCGGCGAATTCTTTAAAAAACGTGATTTTAAAGGAATAAACGTAACAATTCCCTATAAACAGGCGGTCATTCCTTTTCTCGATGAAATCGACGAAGCCGCAAAAGAAATCGGTGCCGTCAACACAATCGTCAACAAAAACGGAAAACTTTTCGGATATAACACCGATTTCGGCGGTTTAAAAGCGCTTTTTGAACGTGCCGGAATTTCTGTTTCCGGAAAGAAAGCCATAATTTTAGGAAACGGCGGAACTTCAAAAACCGCCGGAGCCGTTCTTAAAAAGCTCGGTGCTCAAACGGTGCTCAAAACCGACATTGTTCCCGGAAAAGGCGTTATAACAAACGAAGAAGCCGTGCTCAGCCATTCCGATGCGGAAATTTTAGTCAACACGACCCCTTGCGGTATGTTCCCTAACCTTTCCGGAATGGCGGTTGACCCGGCCGTTTTTCCGAAACTCGAAGGAGCGATCGACGTTGTTTATAACCCTTTGAAAACAGATTTTGTCCTTCGTGCTCAAAGTCTCGGAATTCCCTCTGCGGCAGGACTTTATATGCTTGTTATGCAGGCGATCATTGCTTCGGAACTCTTTTTTGATAATTCCGTTCCGAAAGAAAAGGCTGAAAGCATCTATCAGGAACTTTTGAAAACAAAGAAAAACATCGTTCTTATCGGAATGCCCGGAAGCGGAAAAACGACCGCCGGAAAAATCCTTTCCGAAAAGCTTGGAATGCCGTTTTTCGATTCCGACGAAATTATAGTTAAGGAAACAAACCGCGAAATTTCCGATATTTTTGAAAAAGAAGGAGAAAAAGCTTTCCGAAAACTCGAAAGCAAAGCGGTTTTTGCTCTTTCCGGAAAAACCGGTGCGGTTATTTCAACCGGCGGCGGCGCGATTCTTGACCCGGAAAACATGAAAAATCTTTCCAGAAACGGAAAAATTTATTTTATTGACCGCCCGCTCGAAAATCTTGTTCCCACAGCCGACAGACCAACCGCTTCAGACTTTGAAGCATTGAAAAAACGTTTTGATGAACGTTATGATATTTATTGCCGCTTTGCCGATAAAATTATTAAATCGGACTGCACCGCAGCGGAAACTGCCGAAAAAATAAAGGAGGATTTTCTCAATGAAAATTTTGGTGATTAACGGACCGAATCTCAATATGCTCGGAATCCGTGAACCGGGAATTTACGGAACCGAAAATTATAATTCCCTCCTTGAAAAAATTTCCGCCCATGCAAAAGAAAAAAATATTGAAGTTGATTTTTTCCAAAGCAACCACGAAGGCGCTCTTGTTGATAAAATTCAGGAAGCTTACGGCGTTTTTGACGGAATCGTAATCAATCCCGGCGCTTACACCCATACAAGTATCGCTCTTCTCGATGCGGTCAAAGCTGTCGGTATCCCGACGGTTGAAGTCCATATTTCCGATCTTTCAAAACGCGAGGATTTCCGCAGGATAAGCTATATCCGCCTTGGCTGCATCGCCTCCGTAATCGGAAAAGGTACCGACGGTTATCTTGAAGCAATGGATATTCTCCTTGAAAGGAGCAAAAACCCATGATTGCCGAAATAAAACCGGGCAAAGGAAAAGGTGTTATTGAAGCGCCTCCTTCAAAAAGCATGGCGCACCGCCTTCTTATATGCGCCGGACTTTCCGAAGGCAAAAGCACGATTGAAGGTTTTTCCCTTTCCGATGATATCGGGGCAACCCTCGATTGTCTTTCCGCATTGGGCGCGGAATATGAAATCGAAAGCGGAAAAATCACCGTGACCGGCACGAATATCCGTAATATTCCGGAAAATGCGGTTTTTTCTTGCCGCGAAAGCGGAAGCACTCTTCGCTTTTTCATGCCTCTTTGCCTTCTTGACGGAAAAACTTTCACTTTTTGCGGAAGTGAAAAACTTTTTTCCCGTCCCCTTTCCGTTTATGAGGATATTTTCAGAAAACAGGATATTGCTTTTGAAAAATCCAGAAACCGAATCACCCTTGGCGGAAAACTCAAAAGCGGCGTTTTTGAAATTCCCGGCAATATCAGCAGCCAGTTTATAACCGGACTTCTTTTTGTTCTTCCGCTTCTTGAAAAAGAAAGCATTATCAAAATCATCCCTCCGGTTGAAAGCCGTTCTTACATAAACCTCACCCTCGAGGCTCTTTCGGTTTTCGGCATTGAAGCCGGATGGCAGAACGAAAACACCCTTTTTATAAAAGGCGGACAAAGTTTCAGGGCAGCCGACGCAAAAGTTGAGGGCGATTATTCAAACGCCGCTTTTTTCGATGCGCTTAATCTTTTCGGAAGCGAAATTAAAATAACCGACCTTGAACCCGAAAGCAATCAAGGCGATAAAATCTATAAAGAATATTTTTCTCTTCTTGAAAAGGGCAAGCCTGAAATCGATATTTCCGATTGCCCGGACCTCGGCCCGATTCTTTTTGCGGTTGCCGGGGCAAAAAACGGCGGAACTTTTACCGGAACAAAACGCCTTAAAATAAAAGAAAGCGACCGGGCTTTTGCCATGGCAAAAGAACTTTCGAAATTCGGAACAATGGTTACAATCGGCGAAAACAGCGTTATTATCGATCCTTCGGATTTTCATGCGCCTTCCGAAAATATTTTCGGACACGGCGACCACCGAATCGTTATGTCCTGCGCGGTTCTTCTGACCCTTACCGGCGGAAAAATCGAAGGTGCGGAAGCTGTTAAAAAAAGCTTTCCGGATTTTTTCGAAAAACTTAAAAAACTCGGATTTGAAATGAAAGGAGATTTTTGAAATGAATATGGAATTCAAAAGAAAACTCCCGATTCCGAAAGAAACAAAAGAAATGTTTCCCCTGACCCCGGAACTTGAAAGAATAAAATCCGCAAGGGACGAAGAAATCAAAGCGGTTTTTGAATCCCGCTCCGATAAATTCATTCTTATAATCGGTCCCTGTTCCGCGGACAGAGAAGATTCCGTTCTTGATTATATCCACCGCCTTGCAAAAGTTCAGGAAAAAGTAAAGGATAAAATTATAATAATCCCGAGAATCTATACCGGAAAACCGAGAACCACCGGCCAGGGATATATGGGTCTTCTCCATCAACCCGACCCCAGCGGCGAACCGGATCTTTTTGAAGGAATCTGCGCGGTACGCAAATTCCATCTCCGGGCCCTTTCCGAAACCGGTTTCACCTGCGCGGACGAAATGCTCTATCCGGAAAACCACCGCTATCTTTCCGATCTTCTCGGTTACGTTGCGGTCGGCGCCCGTTCCGCCGAAGACCAGCAGCACCGTCTTACCGCAAGCGGACTCAATATTCCTGTCGGAATGAAAAACCCCGTCGGCGGAAGCCTTTCCTCAATGATGAACGCGGTGACATCGGCCCAGGCTCCCCATGATTTTATCTATCGCGGATGGGAAGTTGAAAGCAAAGGCAATCCCCTTGCCCATGCGGTTTTGCGCGGTTTTGTCGATAATGACGGAATAAGCCGTTCAAATTATGAAACCGGATACCTTATGAAGGTTCTTGAACTTTATTCCAAAGGCAATTACAAAAACCCCGCGGTTATAGTTGACTGCAACCATTCAAATTCCGGAAAACAGTATCTTGAACAGATCCGCATAGCGAATGAAGTTCTGGATTCCCGTAATGAAAATCCAGAAATCAAAAAACTTGTCAAAGGACTTATGATCGAAAGCTATATCGAGGACGGATGCCAGGAAGTTGAAGGCGGAATTTACGGAAAATCGATCACCGATCCCTGCCTCGGTTGGGAAAAAACCGAAAAGCTCATCTATGAAATTGCGGATAAAGTATAACATAAAAACGGCGGAAATTTTTCCGCCGTTTTTACTTGACAAATTTCTTTTTTAGTGTAAAATGAAAAAGTTGACTTTTTCAAAGAAAGGAATTTGTTATGAAAAAATTTATTGCACTTATCCTTGCGCTTATTTTTATCCTTGCTTTTTCCGCTTGCTCCAACGAAGCAGCAAACACCGAACCCACCGAAGAAGACCTTGCTCTTTATGAAGAAATCCTTTTCAACTTCGGCGGAACTTACAGACATGACGGAAGCCTTATCGTTTCCAGAAAAGGAAGCCTTTATGACCTTCGTGAAGGAATTGAAGACTGCTCCGCAATGGCTTTTGAAAATTACTACACCTGGGTAGTTTCCAGAACCGAAAACTCCGACAAAATCAAAGTAATGCTTACCGGCGCAGAAGCAGAAGTTTACGCTTTTTCCGCAGATTTTTATGAAGGCGAAACCGGAAAATTCTTCGGCGTTGATGCTGAACAGCTCAAGGCCTGCGATTTCTATTTTGCTGACCAGAACTGCTACTATTATGAAGGCGTTTCTGCCGGCAGCGATTATGTGAACATTGATTTTGTTTCCGCAGAGGAAAACGGTGAAAACCTTACCGTTCATTTCACTCTTACCGATCTTGTTAACGGAACAACCAATCATTCTCTTACCGTAAAACTCCTTGAGGACGGCGGATATCAGTATCTCAGCTATCTTGCCGAATGATCCGAATTCAGAAAAAGCCTGCCTTCCGGCAGGCTTTTTTTATTTACAAAAATTGCCGAATATACTATAATTATGCTGAAAAAAGTCCGAAAGGAAATTGTTTTATGAAAAAACTTATTCTTTGTCTGATCATTTCTGTTCTTGTAATTGCCTCCGCCGGATGTGCTCCCCAAAAAAGCGAAGGAGTAAGCGAAGAGCTTGCTGAAAAAATCGTTCTTGATTTCGGCGCGGAAAAACTTGAAAACGGAAAAATCCGAAGCCACAAAACCCGCGGCTTCTTTTTTGAAAATTATTTTGAAGATGCCTCCGCTTTGGAAATGAAATATTATTTCAGCTGGGCAGCAGGAAAATTTGTTGAAAGATACAGCGATTATAAAGACCGTTTTTCCTCCCCCCACGGAATCGGCTATTCCTTCCCGCCCGAAGAATTCGAAGAAATAATCGGAACTTATTTCGGCGCAAAAGCCGAAAAACTTCGGAGCGACAGAGATTTTTATTGCAGTCAGCATAACGCATATTGCTGGCCCGGCGGCGGAACCGGTCTTGCGGGACAGCAGAATATCGAAATCGTTTCCTTTGAAAAAAACGATGAAATCCTTTCAATACATCTTTCTGTCGGAGAGAACAACTGCTGTCTTAAAGTTCTTTTAACCGAAAACGGATACTGCTTCCTCAGCTATCTTCCGGAATAAACGAAAGCGGTGCCTCGGATGAAAAAAATAATTTCTTTTGCTCTTGTTCTGATTCTTCTGTTCTCCGGATGTGTAAGCGACAGTTCCTATGATTCTTTGGGAAACAAATTGTCATAAAAAATAAAAAAAGCGGCCTTTAGAAGCACTTTGTAAAGAAGTGCTTCTTTTATTTTTCAGATAGCATAATTATAACCGAGCTGAAAAAGCAGAATGAGAACCGTTGCCGACTCCGAGCGGCAACGGTCGAGATTAGAAATTACCATTCGTCCAATGGTGCGTTTTAATCCCCTTATGTAAGGGGACAGCGTTTGCGGGAGCAAACTGCAGGGGATAGAAAAACTTTTCTTTCAGGTGCAACCCGGTTTCTTTTATTTTTCCAAAAGAAATGGGGTTGTATCTATATAAAAACGGAACAGTCAAGACCGTTCCCTACACGGTAAAACGGGCGGATAATATCCGCCCCTACATTGTACTTTGCAAATTTCAGGGTATAAAAAAATGAGGCACTTCCTTACGAAGTGCCTGCTTTCGTCCGTTCTTTTATTTACAGGATGTATATTTTATCTTCCTCTGTACGCTCTGTTAAGCGCTTTTTTGCAAACCGGAGCAAGAAGCACGGAAACAACAATCGCAAAAATTGCGTTTACTCCTGAAGTTATTAACTTTGTGCTGCATGCGGCAAGAGCTGCGGAAACAGCGCTTCCTTCAAGAACAAGAGTGATGAAGGATTTTCCGAGATGGAGTACAAGATATGTAACCGCGCCGCAGATCGCTCCGATAAGATTCTGCTTTGTTTTTGTTCCGTCGTTTCCGCCGATTTTTGAAACCGCACCGCAAACCCAGGACATTGCAAAGAAGAACGCAAAAGTGAAAGGCGCACCCGCAACAAAAGCCGGCTGGGTAAGGTCGAACATTGCGGAACCGATTCCCGCGGCAAGTCCGCCCTTTGTTTTTCCGAAAAGCATTGCCCCGAGAAGGCAGACCGCATTTCCGGTTTTAAGCATTGTCGGTCCCGCAAGGGTCGGTATCGGACCGAATTTTATAAAATATGTTGCAACGAAAACAAGAGCCGCAAGAACTCCTATCTCCGCAAGATCTCTTACTGTGAATTTGCTTTGTCTGTTCAAAAAGATTTCGCCTCCGCTTCCTTTTTCTGTCTTTATTATATTCCGTTTTCCGCTGTTTCTCAAATTCTTCCGATTGCATGAAACAATTTTTGTTTTTGTTCAAAAGAAACAAACCCGCTTTATTGAAAAAGCTTCGGTTTATCGTCTTTGACGGATATTTTTCCTTTCGTTTTTTGCCGGAAAAACAGTTTTCGGCAAAACAGACAAACCGCCTTAAAAAACGCCTTTGCGCTATGTTAAAAAGGTAAAAATCCTTTTGCGTAACGGCAAATTGCACAATAAGGCTTTTTGGCAAAAGCGGCTTTTATTATAATTATTTAACATTAAATAATATGTTTTGCCGCCGCCTTGAACAAATCGCCGAATCGTTCTTTTTTTCTTGAAAAATATATAATTTTATTATATATTTAATATGAAGTAATTTGCGCTTCAAATTTTTTATTGTTTAATTTATTTTTCCATAGAAAGGACGCATTTCCATGAACACCGCAAACAAAATGTCCGTTAAAGACATCGACGTAGCAGGCAAAAAAGTTCTTGTCCGCTGCGATTTCAACGTACCGCTTAAAGAAGGCGTTATCACCAACGACAAAAGAATCGTTGCCGCTCTTCCCACTATCAAATATCTTAAAGATAACGGCGCAAAAGTGATCCTTTGCTCCCATCTCGGCCGCCCGAAAGGCGAATGGCTTCCGGAATTCTCTCTTGCTCCCGTTGCAAAAAGACTTTCCGAACTTCTTGAATGCGAAGTCCGCATGAGCAAAGACGTTATCGGCGAAGACGCAAAAGATATTTCCGCAACTCTTAAAGAAGGCGAAGTTGCTCTTCTTGAAAACGTTCGTTATTACAAAGAAGAAACCAAAAACGTTCCCGAATTTGCAAAAGAACTTGCTTCCCTTGCAGAAATCTTCGTAAACGACGCATTCGGCACCGCACACAGAGCACACGCTTCCACCACCGGTGTTGCAGATTACATCCCCGCAGTATGCGGTTTCCTTATCCAGAAAGAAATCGAAGTTATGGGCAAAGCTCTTGATAACCCCGTAAGACCTTTCGTTGCTGTTCTCGGCGGCGCAAAAGTTTCCGACAAAATCGGCGTTATCACCAACCTTCTTGAAAAAGTCGATACCCTTATCGTAGGCGGCGCAATGGCTTATACCTTCCTTAAGGCAGAAGGCCACAACGTAGGTATTTCCCTTTGCGAAGAAGACAAACTCGAACTTGCTTCCGAACTTCTTGCAAAAGCAAAAGAAAAAGGCGTTTCTCTCCTTCTTCCCGTTGACCACATTGCAGCAGACAAATTCGACGAAAACGCAGAACCCGTTGCTGTTGAAGGCAAAGATATTCCCGAAGGCCTTATGGGTATGGATATCGGCGCAAAATCCGTCGAACTCTTCAAAGAAGCTGTTAAAAACGCAAAAACCGTTATCTGGAACGGACCTATGGGCGTTTTTGAATTCAAAAACTTCGCAGGCGGCACCTTTGCTGTTGCAGAAGCAATTGCAGAAACCGACTGCATCTCCATCATCGGCGGCGGCGACTCTGTTGCAGCAGTAACCAAACTCGGCTTTGCAGACAAAATGACTCATATTTCCACCGGCGGCGGCGCTTCCCTTGAATTCCTCGAAGGACTTGAACTCCCCGGCATTGCAGCTCTTAACGAGAAATAATAATCTTTGCCTCCCTTGTTAAAGGGAGGGGGACCGTTGCCGTATGGCACGGTGGAGGGATTCCTTTTTTTGAATCCCCACGCCACTTCGTGGCCCTCTCCCCTTTGACAAGGGGCGCTTTTGAAAGGACGATACCCATGAATAAATCCAAACGCGCCGCAATTATTGCAGGCAACTGGAAAATGAACAAAAACCGTGCGGAAGCAAAAGCTCTTATCGAAGAACTTCTTCCCCTTGTAAAAGATGCGGATTGCGGAGTTGTTGTATGCACTCCTTTCCTTGACCTTGAAACCGCAGTTGATGCAGTTTCCGGTTCCAACGTAAAAGTCGGCGCACAGAACTGCCATTGGGCGGCTTCCGGCGCATTCACCGGCGAAATTCCCGCTTCCATGCTTAAAGAAGCCGGCGTTGATTACGTTATAATCGGCCACAGCGAAAGAAGACAGTATTTCGGCGAAACCGACGAAACAGTCAACAAACGCGTCCGCGCGGTTCTTGACGCAGGTCTTACCGTAATTCTCTGCTGCGGCGAACTTCTTGACGAACGCAACCAGGGAATCATGGAAGAAGTTGTTGGAAAACAGCTTAAAGTTGCTCTCGGCGGCGTTTCCGAAGAAGAACTCAAAAACGTTATCATCGCTTACGAACCCGTCTGGGCAATCGGAACCGGAGTTACCGCAACCGCAGACCAGGCAGAAGAAGCCTGCGCATTTATCCGCAGACTTATCGCAAAACTTTATTTCGAAGAAGCCGCTGACGGAATCACCATTCAGTACGGCGGAAGCATGAACGCAAAGAACGCCGCAGAACTTCTTTCCAAAGAAAACGTTGACGGCGGACTTATCGGCGGTGCTTCCCGTAAAGCACCGGATTTTGCCGCAATCGTTGCAGCAGCTTCCGTTTAAGGAGAAAAAATTTTATGAAACCTCTTGTTTTAATGATCCTCGACGGTTTCGGTTATAACGAAAGCGATTACGGAAACGCAATCCGCGCCGCAAAAATGCCGAACCTCGATAAAATCCGCGAAACCTGCCCGAAAACCATAATCGGTGCTTCAGGCCTTGACGTCGGTCTTCCGGAAGGACAGATGGGCAACTCCGAAGTCGGACATACCAACATCGGCGCAGGAAGAATCGTTTACCAGCCTCTTATGAGAATCACCAACGCAGTTCGCGACGGAAGCTTCTTTGAAAACGAAGCGCTCTGCTGTGCAATTGAAAATTGCAAAGAAAACGATTCCGCACTCCATATCCTCGGACTTCTTTCCGACGGCGGCGTTCACAGCCACCTCGAACATATCTTCGGCCTTATCGATATGGCAAAAAAAAACGGTCTTTCCAAAGTTTATCTCCATTGCTTCATGGACGGAAGGGACGTCCCTCCCTCCTCCGGAAAAAGCTATGTTGAAAAACTCCAGGCAAAACTTTCCGAAACCGGAATCGGCAAAATCGCTTCCGTAGGCGGAAGATATTACGGAATGGACCGCGACAAGCGCTGGGACCGCGTTGAGCGCCATTACAAAGCTCTTGTCCTCGGTGATGCTGAACTTTTCGAAAACGCAGCAGAAGCCGTTCAGCGCAGCTATGACGAAGGAATCACCGATGAATTCATCGTTCCTTTCATCTGCGAAAAAGATGCAGGCATCAAAGACGGAGATTCCGTTATTTTTGCAAACTTCCGTCCCGACCGCGCAAGAGAAATGACCCGCGCAATTGTTGACGAAGAGTTTGCAGGATTTGAAAGAACCGCAAAAAAAGTCTGCTACGTCTGCATGGCGCAGTATGACGAAACCCTTGAAAACGTAAAAGTCGCTTTCCCGCCCCTTGTTCTCGAAGATACCTTCGGCGAATACGTTGCAAAAAAAGGTCTTAAACAGCTCCGCATTGCCGAAACCGAAAAATATGCTCACGTAACCTTCTTCTTCAACGGCGGTGTTGAGGCTTGCTATGAAAACGAAGACCGTGACCTTATTTCTTCCCCAAACGTTGCGACCTATGACCTCCAACCGGAAATGAGCGCATATCTCGTTACCGAAAAGCTTCTTGAAGAACTCGACAGAAACGAACACGACGTAATCATTCTCAACTACGCAAACACCGACATGGTCGGCCACACCGGCGTTTTTGAAGCCGCTGTAGCCGCCTGCGAAGCAGTTGACGAATGCCTCGGCAAAGTTTGTGAAAAGGTAAGAGAACTCGGCGGAACAGTCCTTATAACCGCCGACCACGGCAACGCAGACGTAATGCTTGCTTCCGACGGAACTCCCTTTACCGCACACAGCACCAACCCCGTTCCCTTCATTGTTTACAACCATGAATGTGAACTCCGCGAAGGCGGCGTTCTTGCCGATATCGCACCCACCATGCTCAAACTTCTCG
>JAZQUO010000021.1:0-9481 GCA_045631325.1 Oscillospiraceae bacterium | reverse complement strand
CTAATGCCCAAAAAGAATACCCGGTCATCATTTCTGGGCATGGGATTTTTTAACTCACCATATAAACGGAATAAGGCGATATTTTACTTTTTTTGAATATTCCTCATATCCGGAAAGACCTTTTTTAAGCATATCGTCTTCAAGTTCGGTTCGGATTATTATAACCGCTGCAATTGCAAGCGCAAGAATCAGAACTTCCGCCGAAGGAAAAACACATCTTACCGCAGCGCACCAAAGGAGAACCGCAGAATATGTCGGATGGCGAACGACAGAATATGGTCCCGTCTTTATAACAACCTGGTTTCTGTCCGGCTGAAGTCTTGCGGTCGATTCAAGAAAAGTGTTTTCAAGCATTGCTTTTACCGTTATAGCCGCAGAAACACTGTAAATTATCATTCCCACAACATAATCAAAATCAATCTCTTTTCCGAGAGGAACAGTTTTTCCCGCGGCAAAATAGACCACAAAGAAAGCAAAAAGCCAGAAAACCAAAAGCAGGATTTTATCCCATTTCGGGGAATCTGTATTCACTTTTCCTCTTTCTTTAAGCGTTTCCGGATTTTTACAGTAAATTATAATTCCGGAAACAATAGCAACCAGAACATAAACCGCAAAGAATATTCCCGAGCGAAGGTCAAATTTTCCTGCGCCAATCAAAAATAAAGCGACTCCGATAAGGCGTTCCGCCAGAAGCCTCAAAATATATTTGACCGCCCCTTTGTTCATAAAAGCACCGCCTTCCGGCTTTATTTATGAAGATCGGGTTCTCTGAAAGTATAAGGAAGAACGTCGCTTAAAGTATGGACTCTGTAATCGTCTTCGGTTTTTCCGATTATGACGATAAAATCATCGGAACAGAATTCTGCCATGACCTGACGGCATACTCCGCAGGGATAGCAATAATCCACCGGAGGATTGTCTTTCGGTCCGCCAACTATTGCAATTGCGGCAAATTTTCTTTCGCCTTCGCTTACTGCTTTGAAAAATGCGGTTCTTTCCGCACAGTTTGTCGGACCGAATGCAGCGTTTTCAATATTGCATCCGCGATAAATTTTTCCGTCTTCGGTAAGAAGAGCCGCACCGACTGCAAAACCGGAATAAGGGATATATGCCATTTCTCTTGCTTCAAGAGCTTCTTTCACAAGGTTTTTATAATCCATTAAAAAAATCCTCCTTTTGGGATATTCCGTATTGATTTTATCACAAAACGTAAGGTTTATCAATAAAAAAACAGCGGATGGAATCCGCCGTTTTTTTAATTATTAGAGATCGGAAATCTCAAGATCTTCCTTTCTTACGATTCTCATTTCTTTTCTTGAAAGAATTTCATACATAACAGGAATTACAACAAGAGTCATAACAGTTGCATAAAGAAGTCCGCCGATACAGCAAACAGCAACGGGCTGGATAAGGCTTACTCCGAATCCGGAACCTACGGCAACCGGAACAAGCGCAAGAATTGTTGTAAGCGCAGTCATAAAAATCGGGCGAAGTCTTGTTTTGCAGGCTTCGATGATTGCTTCTCTTCGTTCTTTTCCCTCTTCGCGGAGCTGGTTTATATAGTCAACCAGAACAATACCGTTATTTACAATGATACCGACAAGCATTACAAGACCGATCATTGCAACAACGCTTATTTCGATTCCCCAGACCATAAGAGCGATAAACGCACCGGTGAATGCAAGAGGAATTGTGAACATTACTATAAAGGGAGAACGCAGGGACTGGAACTGTGCAACCATTATAAGATATACAAGGATAACGCCGATGAGAAGCATTTTGAAGAGTTCCCAGATTGCTTCCATGATTGCTTCGTTTTCACCGGAAAATTCAAAAGTAATGCCATCCGGAGCATTATAATCGGCAAGAGCTTCCTGAACTTCGGTTGTGACAAGCGTTACGTTGCTTCCTTCCGCAATTCCAGCGGTAACGCTGAGATATCTTCTCTGGGCGCTTCTGTTGATTGTGGAAAGAGTTCTTCCGTCAAGAATCTTTGCGATATCTTTAAGTTTAACTTCTTCGGTTGTTCCGTCCTGTTTCTGAACTTCAAAGACGTAATTTTCAAGGTCATCGCGTGTAAAGTCTTCTGCCTTTTCAGAGATTACAATAACATCATAATCGCCGTTTTCTGTTTCAATGGTCGCCGCAGTTGCGCTTTTCGTAAGATTTGTGGCAATTTCCTGCAGAACCTGGGCAACGGTAAGACCTTTTTTCATTGCAGCATCTTTATCAACGCTTATATTGATTGTAGGTTCGGTTTTTTCTTCGCCTGCGGAAACATAAGAAATTCCGTCAACTTCTTTGATTATTTCCGCGATTTCTTCCGCGGTTGAAGTGATATCTTCAAGATCTTCGCCGTAGACGTTTATCGTAACTCCGGTTCCGGTGAGAACGCTCATCATATCCATCATTCCGCCTGAAACGGAAATTTCCGCTATGTCGGAATAATCTTCCGCAATATCATTGATTTTTGCAGTGATTTCTGCGGCTTTCTTTTCGCCTTCGCTGTCAAGAAGAACATAGGCCGTTGCGGAAGTTACATCAGCGCTTCCGCCCATGGACATTCCGATCATACTTGAAACGCCTCCGGAAAGCATTGTACCAACGGTTTCAACGCCTTCGATTCCGCTTACTTCTGTTTCAAAATCCTTGCAAAGCGCTTCGGTATCTTCGATTGTTGAACCTTCCGGAAGATTGATTGCAACAGTAAGCTGGTTGGATTCAAAGTTAGGCATAAAGATAAATCCGCGGCTTATGCAGGCAAATGCGCTTGTTCCGAGAAGAACAACAGCAAGAATAAGAACGAGAGCTTTTTTGTTGAGGGCAAATTCGATTATTTTGACATATGCCCCCATTACCTTTCCTTCTTTTGCGGTTTTTTCTTTTATATTTTTAAGAACCGCAGGAGCCATTGCAGGAATAAGGGTAAGCGCAATTATAAGGCTTGCAAGAAGAGAATATGCAATAGTGAGAGCCATATCCTGGAAAAGCTGTCTTGTAAGACCTTCAACAAAAACAATCGGAAGGAAAACGCAGACAGTTGTAAGAGTCGAAGAAGTAATTGCGCCCGCAACCTGGGAAGCGCCGGAAACAGCGGATTTTATCGGAGAAAGTCCAAGGCTTCTGAGTCTGTAGATGTTTTCGATTACAACGATGGAGTTATCAACAAGCATTCCTATACCGGCCGCAAGACCTGCAAGGGAAATTACGTTCATTGTAACCCCGGAAAAATACATAAGAACAATTGCAAAAACAACGCTTATCGGAATGCTGAGGGCAACCATAAAGGTCGGTTTTATATCTTTAAGGAAAATTACAAGAATTATAATTGCAAGAACCGCACCGATTACGATATTTTCCATTACGGAACCGATTATGATATCGATATAATCGCCCTGGTCCATAAGTGCGGAAAACTCAAGACCTTCATATTTTTCCTCAAGTTCCGAAAGTCTTTCGCTTAAAGCATCGGAAACTTCCGCAGTTGAATAGTTTGACTGTTTTGCGAAGGAAAGGATAACGCCTCTTTTTCCGTTTATGCTTGCAAAGCTTTCGTCGGAGTTATCGGTATAAACGATATCTGCAACGTCGGAAAGAGTTACTGCCTTCACTCCTTCGATTCCCATATCGAAAAGAACCATTTCTCCAAGATTTTCAACGGAATCGAATTTGTCGCCGACTTTTACAAGAACGGAATTTTCCCCGTCTTTCACATATCCTGCAGGCATTTCAAAATGCTGGGCATAGAAAATTGTTGCGACCATTTCAAGATTTATCATCTTGTCAACTTTTACCGCTTTAACCGCTTCATCAAGAGCGGCATCGATCTGTTCCTTGCCTGCTTCAAGTTCTTTTTCCGCTTTTTTGATCTGTGCAGAAGAGGAAGAAAGCTGGGATGCGCCTTCGGCAATTGCTTTTTCTGCTTCGGCGAACTGTTTTGCAGCTTCTGCTTCGCCTGCTGCAAGGGCGGCATAACCCTGATCAAGCATAGACTGTGCTTCATCAAGCTGGGCATATCCGTTTTCAATTTCCGCATAATAAGTATCAATCATAGCAATACCTTCTTCAATATCGCTTATTGCCTGATCGATTGTATCAATGCTGTAACCCTGTTCACGAAGAGTTGCGTCGGTCGTTTCAAGGAAAGAATCTATTTCCGCAATTCCGCTTTCAATTGTTGCGATTCCTGCCTGGAGAAGTCCGAGGGAAGTATATTCCCCTCCGGTCATTTCAGAAATGATTTTATCAATTTCCTCCGTACTCAGTTCGCCGGAAAGAACGTAGCTTTCCACGGATTTAAGGGATGCAAGGGCACTTTCAAGCACAAGTTTGCTCTGTTCAATGCTTTCAACAGTCACTTTAAGCGCAAGCATCTGTTCATAAGCATCATAAAGTGCTTCTTTCTGACTGATAAGTTCTTCTTTTGCGGAATTGAGTTCCCGTCTTGCGGCGTTGAGTTCCGCCTGTGCGGAAGAAAGCTGTGCTGCCGCATCCTCAAGCTGTTTTTCCGCTTCTTTCTTTGCGGAATCAAGTTCCTTTTTTCCTTTTTCAAGTTCAAGCGTTCCCGCGGCAATTGCTTCTTTACCGTCGGCAAGCTGTTTTTCGGCGTTTTCGATTTCGCCGTAAGCTTCGTCAAACTGTTTGATTATTTCTTTTTCGATGCGCTTGTTGAGAAGTTCAAGTTTTTCCTCGGAAATTCTGACTTCAACGCTGTTTTCGATCATACCGCTTGCGCTTACGGAAGCAACGCCTTCAACGCTTTCAAGCTGCGTGAGAAGAGTATCATTGATGAATGAAGTGAGTTCATGTTCCTCATAATCTTCCATACTTACCGCAACAACAGCGGTTGAAAGCATGTTCGGATTAATTTTAAGTATGATCGGCGTTCCGACCATATCGCTCCATCCGGATTCAAGCTGGCCTAT
Source organism: Oscillospiraceae bacterium (assembly GCA_045631325.1). GTDB lineage: Bacteria > Bacillota > Clostridia > Oscillospirales > Ruminococcaceae > UMGS1668. The sequence continues at coordinate 4,556 of JAZQUO010000021.1, read as the reverse complement.
GGCGTTCGTGATATCAATCGAGGCGGTTCCGAGATCGGTTCCGTCGATGAATTCAAGCATTACCATCGAATAGTTTTCCGAGGAATTTGAAGAAATGCTGCTGATGTTATCAAGCCTTGCCATACTCTGTTCAATAGGTCTTGTAACAGTATTTTCAACTTCCTCCGGGGAAGCTCCGACATATGTTGTTGTGATTATTACATAAGGAAAATCTATGTTCGGAAGAAGGTCCGGAGTAAGTTTCAAAAAGGAAACTACGCCGAGAACAATTATTGCAACGATTCCGACAAAAACGGTATATGGCTTTTTAACGCTGAATTTAGACAACATATCAGACTACATCCCCTTTGGTGGCTTTTTTAATTATATTGAGTTTTCTTCTGAAATCTTCAAGCATTTCTTCCCCGCTGTTTTTTCCGCAGATTATCTTCGGGAAGGACATCTGGAAAAGCGCTTCGATAATATCAATTATATCCATAAGTTCCTGTTCGTTTTTTATATTAAGATTTCCTATTCCGAGAGCGCTGCAGGCTTCGATTTTATCTTTATGGTCCATATTTGCAACAACTGCCGAAAAAGGAACGATTTTTTTTGAATTTATATAAGGCAAAATATGACTTATGGTTTCCTGGGTATATTTTTTTGAATCCGCTTTTATCATTTCCTCAAAAATCATATCCGCAAGTTCAAAAATATCGCAGCGTGACTTTGAGATTTTTTCCATAATGCAGTCTTTTATTTTTCTGAAACTTTCGGTAACAAAAAAATCGAACGCGTCGTCTTTATTTTCAAAATACTGATAAAAGCTTCCCCTTGGGATCCCCGCCGTTTTAATTATTTGGTTTATTGACATTTCCGGAAAAGGAACGCGCTGAAGTTCCGCATAAATTGCTCTGAATATCCGCTGCCTTTTTTCTTCCGGAAGATTACAGAAAGTCTGACTTGGCATATGATCCTCCGATTATTATGACATATTGTCATAATAATATCACCCGGACATATTACATGTCAATAAAATAATGTAAAGTTAATTATAATTTAACAAATAAGAAAAAAAGCGGAGCATTGCTCCGCTTTTTCTTCCTTTGCAGGGACAGATTATTTCATTCCGTTTTCATAGGATTCGACCATTTTCTTTACCATCTGGCCGCCGATGGAACCTGCCTGACGGGAGGTGAGGTCGCCGTTATAACCTTCTTTAAGGTTAACGCCTACTTCGTTTGCTGCTTCCTGTTTAAATCTTTCAAGAGCTGCTTTAGCCTGTTTGTTGGAACTGGACATCAGATTTTACACTCCTTTGTTAATTTGCGTTTGCAAAATTATTTTGGTTCTTTTCCCGAATTATATTAATGGTAAAATAATAAATTTTATAAGGAAATTTTTTACGTATCAATTTGAATAAAATAATAAATTTTTTTCAAAAATAGTATTGACTTTTTTTGAATTTTTGTTATAATCCTAAGTGAAAACAGTTCTTATTTAGGAAGTGATTCATTGAAAAACACAATTCAGAAAACCGCGATTATGAATGCACTCATGTCACTTGACCATCCGACCGCGGATGAAGTTTATGAATGTGTTCATTCCGAGTTTCCTTCCATAAGCAAGGCAACGGTTTACCGGATTTTAAACCGTATTTCCGAAGAAGGAGAAATCCTTCATCTTCAGATTCCCGGCGGCGCGGACAGATTCGACACTACCCTTTGTGCACATCATCATCTAAGATGCAACAAATGCGGAAAAGTATGTGACGTTTCTGTTCCGGAACTTGACGGAATCGAAAAAAGGATCAAAGAAGAAAACGGTTTTTCAATCGGCGGTTACCGCCTTGTTTTCAGCGGACTTTGCGCCGACTGTATTTTTAAAAAATAAGATTGAAATTTTAAAAAAGGGAGATTATAATGGATATCAAGGCACTGTTTAAAATTTCATACGGTCTTTACGTTGTTTCCGCAAACGAAAACGGCAAAGACAACGGATGTATCATCAACACCTTTTCTCAGGTAACTGATACTCCCCTTCGTGTAAGCGTTACTGTAAACAAACTTAACCTTACCCACGATATGATCAAACGCACCGGCAAATTTACTGTTTCCGTTCTTTCAACTTCTGTTCCTTTCGAAGTTTTCCAGAACTTCGGATTCAGAAGCGGAAAAGACGCCGACAAATTCGACGGAGTCAGAACCCGCCGCTGTGAAAACGGAGTTCTTCGTCTTGATGAAAACATCAACGCTTTCGTTTCCGGAAAAGTTGCCGAGGAAGTTGATCTCGGAACCCACACTATGTTTATTGCGGACGTGACCGAAGCAGAAATCCTCTCCTCCGAAGAATCCGTAACTTACACCTATTACCAGAATCACATCAAACCCAAACCCCAGCCCCCCAAAGCAAAAAAAGGCTGGCGCTGCCCGATTTGCGGATATGTTTACGAAGGCGAAGAACTTCCCGCCGATTTCGTATGTCCCCTTTGCAAACACGGCGCATCTGAATTTGTACCCCTTCAAAATGAAGATAATAAATCTACAAATGAAAAAGGAGAAAAAACTATGGAACTCAAAGGCTCTAAAACCGAACAGAATCTCATGACCGCATTCGCAGGTGAATCCCAGGCAAGAAACAAATACACCTACTATGCAAGCAAAGCAAAAAAAGAAGGTTATGAACAGATTGCAAGACTCTTCCTCGAAACCGCAGAAAACGAGAAAGAACACGCAAAACTCTGGTTCAAATATCTTGGCGGAATCGGCACCACTGCTGAAAACCTCCTTGCTGCAGCAGAAGGCGAAAACTATGAATGGACCGATATGTACGCAACTTTCGCAAAAGAAGCTCGTGAAGAAGGCTTTGAGGAAATCGCTCTCCGCTTCGAAGGCGTAGGCAAAATTGAAGCTGAACACGAAGAAAGATACCGCGCACTTCTTGCAAACGTTGAAGAAGGCAAAGTATTCCAGAAAGGTTCCATCGTTATCTGGAAATGCGCAAACTGCGGCCATATCCATGTTGGTGAATCCGCTCCCGTTGTATGCCCTGTATGTGCACATCCTCAGGCATATTTCGAAATCCAGGCTAAAAACTACTAATTAAGATAGTTTTATAGAAAAAGAAGGCACCGCAATGCGGTGCCTTCTTTTTAAAACAAAAACGCACCCTTTCCGGTGCGTTTTTTTAATGCGCTTTATGTTTCAAAATGTAATCTTTCCAGATTTCGTAAGTTTCCTTTTCAAAACGGATTCCGTTGGTGGTGTATTCCGGAGGAAGGATTCCGCTTTTGTCTGCAAAATCCTTTGCCATATCGAGCACCCAGATTTCGTTTTCTAATGCATAGGAAACAATATATTCGTTTATCAGGTTTATTTTTTCATTGGTTACGGAATAACCGCGTTTTTCCGCTTTTTCTTCATTGATAGGAAGGATCGGCTGGATATAAATATGTGCTTCCGGCTGTACCGCAACTATCGATTCAACAAAAGCGATATATTTTTTAACAAAAGTCGGAACATCCATCCAGGAAACGCTTTCGGCAGAAATCACAATATACACTGCTTCAACGTTTTTCATTGCCGCAACGTAATCCGAAAGAATCACGTTTCCGCTTTCGAGTTTAAGCGCTTTTTTCGTAAGCATTGTGTTCATATCAAGTCCGGTGACGTATGCAAAAGCGGAATCTTTGAAAAATCCGAGGTTCTGTGCCTGATATACAAAATAATCTCCGACGAAAAGAGAATTGCGAAATGCAAATTCCGGAGCAGAATCGCTTTTTTCAACAATTCCGCCGCGGATTTCCGGTTCTTCCTGCTCCGCTTCGGAATTTGTTCCCGGTTCTTCTTCCCTTCCGGAACCGACAATTATGATATTATCTTTTTCTTCGGTTTCGCTGCTTACCGGCAAATCGGTTTCTCCGGGAGTTTCCTCAACGTTCTGGTTGACGAAATCATGGATAAGCCTTGCAAAATCAAGGAAAGCATTCGGAAGGCTGTAATCCATTTCCGTTCCTTCGGGATATTTTTTATCCTCATGCTCCTGCCATGCATAGGCAATAAGTCCGGAGGCTATTATAACCGCCGCCATAATTGCGGAAATTCGGAAGAGCTTTCCGTATTTTTTGGTTCTTACAATTGCGCCTTTTTTTCTGAACACGAAAGTGCTTCCTCCTTTCGCAATTTTTCTTCAAGATATCATATCATATTAAAAGAGGTCTGTCTACTTAAAATTTATTAATTTTTAAAATTTAAGCTATAATTTTCCTTGACGGAAAGGCAAAGTTCATATATAATATTATAGCTGAACTGAAAATATGCTAGTGTAGCACAGTCGGTAGTGCAGCTGATTCGTAATCAGCAGGTCGCGTGTTCGAGTCACGTCACTAGCTCCATTTTTCAAGGCGAAAGTCGCGCTGTTTTTTGATCGGCGCGACTTTTTTAAAAATTTTTGCAAAATTTTGAAAATAATGCTTGCATTTTATCGGCGGCTGTGTTATAATAACTTTCGCTGATGTAACAGCATCTGGGTGTGGCGCAGTTGGTAGCGCGCTACCTTGGGGTGGTAGAGGCCGTGGG
>JAZQUO010000020.1:0-17448 GCA_045631325.1 Oscillospiraceae bacterium | reverse complement strand
AGAAAGGGATTGCATTTTTCATGCAATCCCTTTGTAGTTGGGGTAATATTGGGGTAAATTGACTCGTTTGAGCATTTACACCCCTGAAAAACCCTTGATTTTACTGGATTTTATTTATCGAGGGGTTTCATTGTTGGGAAGAGAAGAACGTCGCGGATGGAAGCGCTGTCGGTGAGGAGCATTACAAGTCTGTCAACACCGAAACCAAGGCCGCCGGTAGGAGCCATACCGTATTCAAGAGCGGTTACATAGTCATAGTCAACCTGTGCTTTGCTGGTGGGGTCAAGTTCAAGACGTTCTGCAACCTGGCGTTCAAAACGGCCTTTCTGGTCGATGGGGTCGTTAAGTTCGCTGAATGCGTTGCCGAATTCGGTTGCGTTGATGAAATATTCAAAACGTTCGGTGAATGCGGGATCTTCCGGTTTGCGTTTTGCAAGGGGGCTGATTTCAACAGGGTAATCGTAGATGAAGGTAGGCTGGATAAGATTTTCTTCAACGAATGCATCGAAGAATTCAGCAAGAATTGCGCCTTTGGTGGGAACTTCCGGAAGTTCAACATTGTGTTTTTTAGCAAGTGCAATTGCTTCTTCGTCGGAAGAAACTTCTGCAAAGTCAACGCCGGAATATTTTTTGACTGCTTCGATCATGGTGAGTCTTTCCCAATGGCCGAGGTCAATTTCTTTGCCCTGATAAGGAATTTTAAGAGTTCCGCAAACGTTCATTGCAACGGTTTTCATCATGTCCTCAACAAGGTCCATCATGCCGCGGAAATCGGTGAATGCCTGATAAAGTTCGATGGAGGTGAATTCAGGGTTATGTTTGGTGTCCATACCTTCGTTACGGAAAATACGGCCAACCTCGTAAACTCTGTCAAGACCGCCGACGATAAGGCGTTTGAGGTAAAGTTCGGTTTCAATGCGGAGAACCATGTCCATATCAAGAGTGTTGTGATGAGTAAGGAAAGGTCTTGCGGAAGCACCGATTTCAAAAGGAGTAAGGATAGGGGTTTCAACTTCAAGGAAGCCGCGGCCGTCAAGGAAGGAACGGAGTTCTCGCATGATCTGGCTGCGTTTGATGAAGGTATCTTTTACTTCGGGGTTGATGATAAGATCAACGTATCTCTGTCTGTAACGGAGTTCCTGGTCTTTAAGACCGTGGAATTTTTCCGGAAGGGGAAGAAGAGATTTGGAAAGAAGAACGATTTTGGTTGCTTTTACGGAAATTTCGCCCATATGGGTGCGGAAAACAATACCTTCAACGCCGATGATATCGCCGATATCCCATTTTTTGAAATCCGCATAATCTTCTTCGCCAACCATGTCTTTACGAACGTAAAGCTGGATTCTGCCTTCTTTGTCCTGAAGGTCAGCAAAGGAAGCCTTGCCCATTCCGCGTTTGCTCATGATACGGCCTGCAAGGGAAACGGTCATAGTGCTTTCTTCGCCCTCTGCGGGGTCAACGAAAGTTTCTTTAATGGTGCCGGAATAACCGGTTACGTTAAATTTGGTGATGGTAAAAGGGTCTTTGCCTGCTTCGCGAAGAGCGGTGAGTTTATCGCGGCGGATCTGGAGAAGTTCGGAAAGCTGTTCTGCAGAAAGTTCCTGCTGTTCCTGTTCCATAATCTGTTCAGCCATTTATTTTATCTTCCTTTCAAAAGGTTATTTTATTGCATAATAGAACATCTTATTTTAACATATTTAAATAAAAATGACAACAGTTAAAACAAAGAAAAAGCCCGCATTTGCGGGCTTTTTTTATGTAAGACCGTTGATGGCTTCAATAAGATCGTTTTCGGTAAGGTCATCGAAAGAATCATTGGGAAAAGTGCTGCTTCCGACGATCTTCCAGTTTCCGCCGTCACAAATGAGATAAAGGCTGTTCTCAATTGGTATGTTATCGTAATCGTAATGGAATCCTCCGAAAACCGAATCTTTATAAATTGAAGGATTTTCAATAAGGTCCATTTTCCATTTCAGATTTACGCAGAGAGCCAGAGTTTCAAGGGCATTGGTGGTAATGTTTTTGAACTGATATGTATTTATGGCAAAATTGGTGTGGTTGATATTTGCCGAAACGTCGATGATTTCATAATCAAGTACGTTGCGGTCGAGTTTAAGGGCGGATTCAAGGTTTTCCCTTGTTTGCTCTACCGCAGAAACGACAAGTTTATCGTCCGGTCTAAGATATGTGTGAAGAGGAAGAGCAATGGAACCAAAGGAATACATGGTATCAAAAATATCTTTTTCAGTGTGAATAACATCGTTATTCCAGGACCAGAAGTTGCGATTGATTATTTTCCAGTCATATCCTTTTTCACTCTCGAATTCATATTTGTTTTCCGGATCATAGACCACCATAAAATGCCCTTCAAGAGGCTCGTTTAAATCTGCGTCGCCAAAATCATAAATCGTGACTCCGTCCTCGACTCTTATATTTGTTCTGTGGCGGACAACAAGAAAATTATTTTCGACATCTTCGCTTGTTATTGTATCGCCGTAATAATAAATATTGAGCCACCAGCTTGTGGTGTTCATATCAATTTCAACGTCGGTCACTTCAAAACTTTCGATATAATCGTTTTGCGAATACATTCTGTCAAGATATGTTTTTACAAAATCGACTGCACCTTTTGCGAAATCGCTTTCAGGGTTGATTGTACTGAATTTTACGATTCCTTCCCGAAATTCACAAAGACTTTTTGGCGGCAAAGCAGTCAGTTGCTTATCTTCAGAAACGGTTTCTTTTGAAGGCGAAATTTCCGAAGGCCCGTTTGAACCTGGTTCGTTGATTTCCGGTTGTTCATCAACAGGTTCGTAATGGCTTGAGCATGCGGTCAAAAGCAAAATAAAGACCATGAGCACGGAGATGAATTTTTTCATTAAAATCACCAATCCTTTTCGATGATATAATCTCCGACGGGAATTTCTGTTACATTTCCTTCAACATCTTTGACAAAAGCTAATTTGTCATCGGCGGAAAATTCAATATCAATCATATCAATATCAAAACGTTCGCTCAATGGTTTTCCGTTTTTATCAACAAACCAAAGTCCGCCCGGAAGAATTTCGCCGTTTTCATCGCGGCAAATAAGCGGAGATTGGTGTTCCGGATAATCAATTTTAGCAACGCCTACAAATCCTTTTTCATAATCTTCTCTGTCGATCGGATGAAAATCAATATAACTGTAATTTTCACAAAGCAGATTACATTCGTTGTCATAAAGTCTGTAAGCGGTATAACCTACCATTGCACTATGCGTAAAGGCAATAATTCTGTCATCAAGAACAGGAATGATGTAACCATATATTTCAGGAAGAACAGTATTTCCTTCAGAATCTGCGAGACCGATAAAAGTTCCGAATCCGGAAGCGTTATAATTATATTCAATTTCATCAAATCCGAAAACGGTTCTTCCGGTTTTGCCTTTTTCGTTGATCCATTCTTCTGTAATTTCTCCGTCATCGGAAAAGTCATAGATGTAATAATTTCCTTCAAGGGTTACGCAAAGTTTTTTCGGAGTTGAACGGCTAAAATCATCAACAGGGAAGGAAAGAAGCATATTCCCGTCGGAATCAAAAATTTCATAAAGGGTTCTTTCGGTTTCGGTGGTTCCTATAACTGTGCCGTCGTCGTTCCATTCAATGCAGCGTTTTGTTCCGTCTTTAAAACCGAGAGCGTAGAACATTTTTCCGCCGAGTTCTCCGATTCTTTTGAATTCATCATAAGTTGCAGGAAGAATTATTTTTCCGTCCTTCTGGACGCCGTATTTTTCATCCGCTGTTTTAAAAATGCAGCCCTCAAGAATTCTTGAACCTTCGCCGAGTTCATTTGTTTCCCGCTGTTTAATGGAGTTGTCCGAATTTGAGCACGATGAAAGAATAAATACAAAAATTATAAGTACGAATATAAGTTTTTTCACAAGAATGCCCCCTTTCAATATAATAGTAGCAAAAAAATGCCGTTTTGTTGCATCAAAATAAAAATTTTTAAATTTTGCCGATTTGAAAAAAGAAAGGTTTGTATATAAAAGAAAAAGCCCGCAAATGCGGGCTTTTTTAAATCTTTTTCTGATTATCAGCCGATGCTGATAACTTTGAATTTTGCGGTGTCGCCGCCGGGAAGAATTGCTTCAGCAACTTCGCCGACTTTTTTACCGATAAGAGCTTTTCCAACAGGGGATTCGTCGGAAATTTTTCCGAGATCGAGGTCTGCTTCGGTGGAACCTACGATAACGTATTCAAGTTCTTCGTCGAATTCTTCGTCATAAACTTTAACGTTGGAACCGAGAGAAACAACATCGGTTACGATTTCGCTTTCGTCAAGAATAACAACGTTTTTAAGCATAACTTCAAGGTCTGCGATTCTTGCTTCAACAATTGCCTGTTCGTTTTTTGCTTCGTCATATTCGCTGTTTTCGGAAAGGTCGCCATAGCCGCGTGCTACACGGATTTTTTCGGAAATTTCAGATCTGCGAACGGTTTTAAGCATTTCGAGTTCATCTTCGAGAGCTTTAAGACCGCTTGCAGTAACAACAACTTTTTTATCCATTTTTAAATACCCTCCTTAGGGAATCACAATATTTCAATTATATGCGCCCGGACATCAAATGTCAAGGGAAAAATGTCGCATCAACCTTCGGAAGAGGAATCTTCGGAAGTTTCGCCTTCTTCGGGAGTTTCCGTTACAATGAAAGCGGAAACAACTTCAACTGCTTTGGCAAGCTGAGGATCGCTTGTGTAGTCGATAAGAGAAATATCGGTGAAGTTAAGATCTTTATAGTTATATTCGACAATGTGGTCGGGGGTGATTCCGGTTCCTTCCCAGGATGTTTTGGAATTTGCAAGGAAATATTTTCCGACAGTAAGCTGGATTGCGGAACTGTCATCAAGTTTGTAAATTTCCTGAAGCGAACCGAAACCTTCGGTCTGGGCACCGACGATACCTGCAATTCCGAAATCATGAAGTCCGGCAGCAAAAAATTCCGCTGCACCGGAGGTGATTTCGTTAACAAGAACAACAACAGGAATTGCTGTTTCGCGGGAGTTTGAAGTATAAACAACTTCGCTGCTTCCGTCATGATATTCAATATAAAGAACGTCGCCGGCGGGAGCAAATTTATCGATCATTTCCGCTGCAACGGAGAAAAGTCCGCTGTTTACGGAACGTACGTCGAAAATCAAAGCGGGTGCTCCTGCGGAAATTGCCTTTTCAACAGCTTTGCTGAACTGGTCGGCAGTTCCTTCGGAAAATTCGTTGATTCGGATATAATGATAATCTCCGAAAACAGTTGAATAAACGGTGGTGGGAACAAGAACACGTCTTGTGATTTCCATTTCCGTATCTTCACCGTTGCGGCGGACGGTAAGAGTTACTTTAGTGCCCGCTTCGCCGGTAAGAAGAGCTTCCGCTTCGGAAAAGTTTTTGGAAGTAAGGCTTATATCATCAACTTTGACGATAAGGTCGCCGGGAACGATTCCCGCAGAAGAAGCGGTGGAACCTTCGTAAACGTTGCTTACAAGCATATAACCGTCATCGTTCATTGTAACGGAAAGTCCGACACCTGAAACGGTTTCTCCGAAAGATGCAAGATATGCCGCATATTCGGAAGGGTTCATATATTTTGCATAGGGGTCATTGATTCCGGAAAGATAACCTTTTGCAACGGAGTCCATAAGCTCGGATTCATCGATTTCCTCGCCGAGGTTATATCTTACGTAGTTATCAATTTCGGTGAATTTCGCGAACATGTTTTCGCGTTCGGTAATGCTGCTTACTTTTTCGTTGAAGTTGCGAAGAGCAAGAACCATTGTAAGAGTAAAGGTGATTGTAATCGCAAGAAGAACGAGAGTTACAGCGGTACCAAGGCTTATTTTTTTACCCATAATTTTCTCCTTAGATAGAATTATGTAACATAGGGAAGAGGATTTACGTGTTTTCCGTTCTGTCGTACTTCAAAATGAAGATGCGCGCCGGTGCTCCAACCGGTGTTTCCTACTCTTCCGATTTGCTGTCCCATTACAACAATATCGCCGATTTTGACGTCGATCGCGCTGAGGTGGGCATAAAGAGTTGTAATGCCGCCACCGTGGTCAACGATAATATAAGTGCCGTAACCGTAGGAATAACCGTTATAGGGACATTTGTTTGTGTGAACAACGGTACCGGTGTTTGCCGCAACAACCGGAGCACCGTGAACTCCGGAACCGGTTATATCCATTCCGGTGTGGAAATCCGAACCGTTGAAACGCCAACCGTATACACTGGAAATTTTGGAATATCCGGGAACGGGCCACATCATTTCGCCGCCGACATAGGCTTCGTTGGAAGTGTTGAGATTTTTATAGATATCAAGAAGTTCTGCCTGAATCTGCTTTTGCATTTCGGAAAGTTCGGCATAGTTTGCCTCATATTCCTTCTGCATGGCCTGAAGGTCCTGAATGGAGCTTTTTGCTTCTTTAAGCTGTTTTTCAAGCTCTTCCTGCTCTTTTTCAAGAGCGGCTTTTTCCTCTTCAAGAGCGGCTTTTTCTTCTTCGAGAGCAGTTTTTTCTTCCTCAAGCTTTGCAAGTTCATCGCGAAGGCCTGCAACAAGTTCTTTGTCGTGTGCGGCAATTCTTTCGAGATATTCGCTTCTTGTAAGGAACTCGGAAATGCTGCGGGAAGAAAGAAGCATTACAAGAGAGTTTGCGGAATCGGAATATCCGCCGGTCATGTAAATTGCTCTGACTCTGTCGCGGAAAAGCTGAAGGGTATATTCGATATCCTCTTCTTTTCCGGCAATTTCCTTTGTTTTTTCATCAATATATTTATTGATTACGGAAATTTTTTCAAGACCGACTTCAATTGCTTTTTCGGTGATGCTGATTTTTTCATCAATGGTGTTTGCAAGGGCCTGCTGTTTTTTCTTGTCGTCCTTGATTCCGGCGATTTTGTTGTTATATTCCTGCATTTCCTGCTGGATTTTATGCTGTTCATCTTGAAGGTCGGAAATCTGTTCGCGGTATTCTTCTTCGTTTTTATCGGAAGAAGCTTTTTCGCCGGAAGAAGGAGCAGTTTCGTCTGCAAGAACAATCGGTGCGGAAACAACGATCATAACAGCACAGAGAATGAAACATGCGGCCGAAATAATGAAACGTTTGAAACTTTTTTTGTTCATAAGCGTTCTCCTCAATCAGACATTAAGATGTTTGCCGATAAATGCAACGCAGCCGAAAAGACCGATGAATGCGCCGCCGCCGATAAAACCGATAAGAAGATACTGGGAAATTTCGGCGAAGGGAACAAGGTCGGAAACAATCTGACTGAACCAGGTTGCGTTCTGGGAAGAAACCCATTTTACAAAATAATCGTATGCGAAATAAATGATTCCGTAGGAAATTCCTCCGGAAATAACGCCGAGGCTTATACCTTCAACAATGAAAGGAAGGCGGATGAATCCGTTTGTTGCGCCGACGTACTTCATAATGGTAACTTCGCGTTTTCTGCTGAAAACGGTGATTTTAATGGTGTTTCCGATAATCATAAGGGAAACGGCAATAAGAAGTCCGATTATGATCGTTCCGCCGAGATATGCCATGTTTTTGACACCGGTGATGACCTGTGCAACTTCGGTAAGGGCGGAAACGGAATAAACTCCCGGAAGAGCTTCGATATGTGCAACGGTGTTTTCAAGGTTGGAAACATCGTCGAAAGTAACGCGGAAGGAGTCCGGGAGGTTGTTGTTGCCGTCTTTTGAATATGCATCAAAAAGCATTCCGTCATCGCCCATGGATTCCATCATTGCAAGAAGAGCTTCTTCTTTGGAAATGAATTCAATGGTTGCGATTTTTCCTGTTGCAATAAGTCCGTCCCTTGTTTCTTCAATTTCCGGATCGGAAAGATGGTCTTCAAGGTAAACTATCGCTTCGCTCTGGTCCTCAACGGCTTCAACAATGCTTGAAACGTTTACGGAAAGAAGAGCAGCCGCTCCGATGAGGAGCATGCAGGAAACAAGAACACCGATTGATGCAAGCGACATAAGGCGGTTGTTCCAAAGGTTTTTAAAACCCTGTTTTACAAGATAGAAGAAACTGTTCAGCATGAATAAGCCTCCATTTCTCCGGTATCACGGATAACTTCGCCTTTTTCAATAGTGATAACACGGTGGTTGAACTTTTCAACAAGGTCGTGTTCATGGGTGACCATTACAATGGTGACGCCGAGTTTATTGATTTCGTTAAGAAGATCGACGATTTCGTAGGAAAGTTCCGGGTCAATGTTTCCGGTAGGTTCGTCGGCAATTATAAGGGAAGGGGAGTTTACAAGAGCACGTGCAAGAGCAACGCGTTGCTGTTCACCACCGGAAAGTTCCTCCGGCTTGCATTTTGCTTTTGAAGCAAGACCGACGAGATTGAGCATATAGGGAACTTTACGTTTTATTTCCTTGGGGCGGACGTTGGTTACGCGAAGCGCGAAAGCAACGTTGTCATAAGCGGTCATATTGGGAATAAGGCGGAAATCCTGGAAAACGATTCCGATTGAACGGCGGAATTTCGGGATTTTGTATCTTGCCATTTTTCCAAGGTTCTTTCCGTTGACTTTTACGATTCCGGAGTTTGCTTTTTCCTCACGGAGCATAAGCTTTATGAGAGTTGATTTTCCTGCGCCGGAAGAACCGACGATAAAAACAAATTCTCCGTCGTTGATTCGAAGGTTTACGTTATCGAGAGCAACGGTGCCGTTCGGATATTTTTTGGTAACATTCTGAAATTCAATCAAGGCTGTGTACCTCACAATAAAACGGTTTGATTTAATTAATATTTTACGGGATTTGCGGAAAGATATTTTTTGACCATAAGTGCAACTTTGAAGATGATCGCGTGGTCAAATTCGCGAAGGTCAAGACCGGTAAGCTTTTTGATTTTTTCAAGACGGTAAACAAGGGTGTTTCTGTGAACAAAAAGCTTGCGGCTTGTTTCGGAAACGTTAAGGTTGTTTTCGAAGAATTTCTGGATTGTGAAAAGGGTTTCCTGGTCAAGGCTTTCGATTGAACCTTTTTTGAAAACTTCACGGAGGAACATTTCACAAAGGGTTGTGGGAAGCTGATAGATAAGTCTTGCAATTCCAAGATTATCGTAGCTTACGATGGATTTGTCGGTATCAAAAACCTTTCCGACTTCAAGAGCAACCTGTGCTTCTTTAAAGCTTTTTGCAAGATCTTTGATTCCGGTTGCAGCGGTACCGATACCTACGTTTACTTTGGTGAAAAATTCGCTTCCAAGAGTATCAACAATGGAACGTGCGAGTTTTTCAAGATCGGCGGTTTCGATTCCGGGTTTGATTTCCTTGACAAGAACAACGTCAGATTCGCTTACGCTGAAAACAAAATCCTTGGATTTGTCCGGGAAAAGGTTCTGGACAATATCAAAAACGGAAATATCATTCGAGGAAAGAACGCGGATGAAAAGAACAACCCTTGAAACATCGGTGGGGAAGCGGAGTTCCCTTGCTTTGATGTAAATATCGCCGGGAAGGATGTTATCAAGAATTACGTTTTTGATAAAGTTTGCGCGGTCATATTTTTCGTCATAATACTGTTTGATTCCGGCAAGGGAAACTGCCATAAGAGAACAGAACTGGGAAGCAAGTTCGTCTGTTCCGGCAACAAAAACGGCAAATTCGGGTTTTTCGTCCGAACCGAAAGTTTTATATGTAAATCCGTCGCGGACATGGCATTCTTCGGTGGAACCGAAATCGGTAAGAAGAAAATCGTTTCTTTCACCGGTACGGGCAAGATCGCTGCATGCTACGACAGATGCGCCGTCATCAACAACGCCGACAGTACGACCGATACTGTCATGCATCTGGTGTATTATACCCTGAAATAATCTGTTTGACATTAGTACCCCTCTTTCAATAACATTACATTATAAATGTCTATAATATATTTTAAAGGATTTATAAAAATATTTCAATACATTTTAGTAAAATTTCCATAAAAATTCACATTTATTTTTATCACTGTTTACCAGTTAACATGTATGTTTGCATAAAAATGCGTTATTTCATTTGTGCAAAACGTAATTTTTGCCGAAAAATTCCGATTTGGATTAAAAAAACAAAGCCCCGCCTTAAAAAAGCGGGGCTTTTGTGCAAAATAATGGAAAGTTTATCACCGGTTCATCACTGTTTTAGAACCGTTTTTTCCTCGTTTGCATCAAAAATCTCTTCGGAATCCTCTTCAAAACGGATAAAAGATAGTCTGTGCGGACTGAATTCGTTTATGTAATCCATTGTTTCTTTTCCGCAGATTTCATCGGAACAGTAAAAACTTTTCTGCTTTTTCAAATAAATCACCTCCGGTGTATTCTATGAAAAAGCAGCGGAAGATGACAGGATAAAATCAAAGAGTATGGTAAAAAAGAACGATATCTTCGTAATGTCCGTCTTTCATATGAAAACCGCCGGGAATGGTTCCGAGTTTTATAAAACCGAGTTTTTCATAAAGATGAAGCGCCGGATGGTTTGCGGCAACAACTGCATTGAACTGCATGAGTTTAAAACCGAGTTCCGCGGCTTTTTCAAGAGAATGTCTGACAATTGCTTCACCGATATGTCTGTTTCTGCAATCGGCTTTTACGGCATAGCTTGCGTTTGCAATATGACCGCATCTTCCGATATTGTTCGGATGAAGAATATAAAGACCGACTGTTTCTCCGGTTTCGGAATCGTATGCAATTCCGGTGAAATCCTGTGCGCCGAAAAATTTTTCGGCTTCTTCGGAAGAAAGAGTTTCAAGCTGGGGAAAAGCGACCCCGTCTTCAACAACTCTGTTCCAGATTGCGGCGGCTTCTTCTGCGTCTTTATTTAAAAATCCTCTGATACAAATCATTTTGCAAAACCTCCGGAAAATGATAAATATATTGTACCATATATTTTCCTTCAGGTATATGTTTCGACCGAAAAATCCTTGAGAAAATATTATAATTTTTCGGGAAGGGGAAATGCCTTTGAAAGTGATATATGCGGATATACTTCTGGTGATAAATCTTGCGGTGGATTATCTTGTGCTTTTTGCAACGGCAAGACTTGCTGGGGCGCGGTTTGTAAGAATAAAGGGGTTTCTTGCTGCGGGAATCGGCGCGATATATTCTCTTGTGATTCTTTTCGATTTTTCCGGAATTGTTTTTGCATCGACAAAGCTTGCGGTTTCAGTTCTTATGATTTTTGTTACTTTCGGTAAAAGAAAAGCCGGGGAATTTTTTCGTCTGCTTCTGATTTTTTACATATGCGGATTTTTATTTTCCGGATTCATGATGCTCATTAATTCTGCTGTGAATAATGAATCGTTTTTTGTTAAAGGCGGAATAGTATATTTCGAATTTTCTGCTTTGGGAATAGTGGTTTCGGTTTCGGCTGCCTTTATTCTTACGGAAGTTTTTCGTCGGATTCTGTACGGAAAAAACGGAAATGAAGCATTGGTTGCAAAGGTTTTTCTTGGGGGAAAATATTCCGTGCTCAAAGTTCTGCAGGATACGGGGAACAATCTTTCGGATCCTTTCAGCGGAACCCCTGTTGCGGTTGCTTCGGCGGAATCTCTTGAAAAGATACTTCCGGAAAAGGTTGTATCAGCTTTGAAAAATAATGCCTTGAGCACGGAATTCGGTTTCAGATATGTTCCGTGTAAAACAATCTCCGGCACAATGCTCATACCGGCAATAAAACCGGAAAAAGTTACAGTCGAAAGCGGCGGAACACTTTTTGAGGCGGAAGAAATCCTCATAGGAATTTCCGAAAATGCACCGGAGAAGACTCTTATTATTGGAAAAAACGCTGTTTTCAGCGAAAAAGATAAAATTGTTTCGGAGGTACTGCAATGAACATGCTTTTGAGTTTTCAGAAATTTCTTGTAAAAATATATGAAAAATATTTTTGCGGGGAGATTTTTTATATAAACGGTCCGGATAACCTTCCTCCGCCGCTTTCAAAACAGGAGGAAGAAGAAACTTTTGAACTTCTTGAAAAAGGCAAGCCGGAAGCAAAAAACAGGCTGATAGAACATAACCTCCGTCTTGTGGTTTATATTGCAAAAAAGTTTGAATCGACCGGAATCGGAATCGAGGACCTTGTTTCGATAGGTACAATAGGTCTTATCAAAGCAGTAAACACTTTTTCACCTTGTAAAGGTATAAAACTTGCCACATATGCTTCCCGGTGTATTGAGAACGAAATTTTGATGTTTATACGCAAATCACAGCCTCAAAAGAACGAAGTTTCGATAGATGAGCCGCTGAATGTTGATTGGGACGGCAACGAACTGCTTCTTTCGGATGTTCTCGGAACGGAAAACGACGTTGTCAATAAAGGAATCGAACAGGATGCAGAAAGAACAGTTCTTAATGAAGCAGTGGATAAACTCGGCGAAAGAGAACATAAAATAATGGTGCTCCGTTTCGGACTTAAAGGCGAAAAGGAGCACACTCAGAAGGAAGTTGCGGATATGATCGGTATAAGTCAGTCATATATTTCAAGATTGGAGAAGAAAATTATTGCAAAGCTTAAACGGGAACTTGAAAAAACCGCAATGTTTTAACTTTTGATTATGGATTAAGCCGCCATATCATAAAATTAAGATATCCGGCAAATGTGACCCAAAGAAAATATGGAAGGAATAACAATCCTGCTGTTTTGTTTATTCTGTAAAATTTAATTCCGGTTATGCCGATGAGCACGAGCAGACCAAGAAGCCAGATCAAAGCAGGCAGAAACGCCCGGAAGTTGAAAAATATGATGCTCCAGCAAAAGTTGAAAACAAGCTGGAAACCGTAAAATATCAAAGAGGAATCGATTTTCTTTCCGTTTGAGCACCACACGAGAGCTGCGGCAATTCCCATGAGCACGAAAAGAATTGTCCAGACAACGGGAAAAAGCCGGGAAGGCGGCGAAAGGGCAGGCCGGTTTATTTCTGAATATAAATCCATGTTGTTTTTTGTAAGGAATGCTGAAAAACCTCCGATTCCAAGCGAAATAAAAACGGAAATCAGATAAGGCATATATTTTTTGAGCATAATAAAAACACCTCCGAAAAGATTATACGGATTAAACCTTATGTTTATACTTCGGAAAGGAGAAAACGATGTTCAGAAAGAAAAACAAAAAAGCAAAAATAATTAATCCGCTTTTTGAAACAAACCCTCTTGCGAAAGCGGAAGACGGAACAGAAAAAAATATTGAAGATGCGGTCGAAATGGCAAAAAAATGGGTCGAAGAAAATAAACTCTAACAAAAAGCCTCTGTTTTATTGAAAAACGGAGGCTTTTTAAATAAAAATATAAAATATTTATAAAAAATATGTCACATATTATATTTTTGTGCTATAATGTACCTATCTGGTTTTCTGTAACTGGAAGGAGTGAATATAATGGACGAAATCTGCAAAGAAATACGCAGACTCACAGTTGAATGTATAGGAAGCATCGGAAGCGGCCATATCGGCGGTTCAATGTCCATCGCAGAACTTATGAAAGTTCTTTATTTTGAAAAGATGAATATTGATCCCGAAAATCCCAAAATGGAAGGCCGCGACAGACTTGTTGTTTCCAAAGGACACGCAGGTCCTGTTGTTTATGCAACCCTTGCACTTAAAGGATTTTTCCCCAAAGATTGGCTTTATACCCTCAACAAATTCGGAACAAACCTTCCGAGCCATTGCGATATGAACAAAACTCCCGGCGTCGATATGACCGCCGGCTCCCTCGGACAGGGATTTTCCTGCGCCGTTGGTATTGCAATAGGTTCCAAAATCAAAAAAGACGGCGCCACCATTTATACAATAATCGGTGACGGCGAATCCCAGGAAGGACAGATCTGGGAAGCAGCAATGCTTGCCGCAAGCAAAAAAGTCGATAATCTTATCGGTTTTACCGATTACAACGGAATGCAGCTTGACGGAAACGTAGAAGATATCAACTCCCTTGGAAACCTTAAATCCAAATGGAAAGCATTCGGTTGGTATACCCAGGAAATTGACGGACACGATTGCGAAGCAATTTCCATGGCAATTGACCGTGCAAAGGCAAAAAAAGGCCAGCCTTCAATGATCATTCTCAAAACCGTTAAAGGCAAGGGAATAAGCTTCGTTGAAGCTGCAGGCTTCAAATGCCACAGCATGACCATGAACAAAGAAAATGTTGAAGCCGCTCTTGCGGAACTTCAGTGAAAGGGAGGCGGATTTTGTTATGATGATGAGAGATGCATTCGGAAGCACAATCGCCGAACTTATGAGAAAAGACGAAAGAATCTGCGTTCTTGACGCAGACCTTGCAAACTGCAACGGAACAACAAACCTCCGTAAGGAATTCCCCGAAAGAGCATTTGATGTGGGTATTGCGGAGCAGAATATGGCATCCGTTGCCGCAGGACTTTCTTCCTATGGATTTATTCCTTTTATTTCTTCTTTCACTCCCTTTGCAACAAGAAGAATCTGCGACCAGATCGCAATTTCCATTGCTTACGCAAAACAGAACGTTAAAATTGTCGGTTCCGACCCCGGTATCTCTGCACAGCTTAACGGCGGTACCCATATGAGTATGGAAGATATCGGCGTTCTCCGTTCAATTCCGACAATGGTGATTTTTGAACCCGTTGATAACGAACAGATGATCCAGGCTCTTCCCCAGATTGTTGATTACAACGGCCCCGTTTATATCCGTATGTTCAGAAAAGACTGCCCGGAAATTTTCGGAAAAGATTATAAATTTGATCTTTTCAAAGCCGACAAAATCAAAGAGGGAAAAGACGTTACAATCTTTGCTTCCGGTATTATGGTAAAAACCTCCCTTGATGCTGCAGAAAAGCTTAAAGAGGAAGGAATCGACGTTGAAGTTATCAACGTACATACCATTAAACCCATCGACGAGGAAGCGGTTATCGAATCCCTTAAAAAGACAAAATGCGCGGTTGTTGCCGAAAACCACAACATCCTCGGCGGTCTTTTCTCTGCGGTTTCCGAAGTTGCGGTACAGAACTGTCCCGCACCGATTATCCCCGTTGGCGTAAAAGACGTTTTCGGCGAAGTCGGAAAACTTGATGCACTTGCAGAAAAATTCGAAATGACCGAAAAAGACGTAATCAATGCGGTAAAAAAAGCTTTTGCCGCAAAATAACAGAAAGGCAAAATTCCAAATGAAAAAGAAAGCAAAAAAACAACTTTTTGACCCCAGACTTCCCGGAGCAAAAATGATTTTTTACGGTGCAATCCTTCTTCTTGTTGCAGGATGCATAAATGCGTTTTTCTCCTGGGTATTCGTAGTCGGAACTTATCTCGGCGCAGCCGAACTCAACGATGTTTTCGGTTCCGCGCTTACAACCTGCCTTATGGTTGCGGTTGCGTTCCTTATAGGTGTTGATGCAATCAACCATCGCAATCACCCCAGCAAGGCAAGAAGCATTATGGTAAAATCCATCTGCGCTTTTCTTGTTGCGGTTGCGTTTATGCTTCATCTCAATGTTTATGAAGGCAACGAATGGGGCGTAATTGCTTCCGGTATCACCATGGGCGGTTCGTTCATTATGTTCCTTGGTTCGCTTAAAAACGCAAAAATGGCCGGTGGCAAAAAATAACTTGATTCAAAAAAAACGCAGGTCAAAGACCTGCGTTTTTTATTTTGTTCATTTCTTCAATAATCTTTTCTGAAACAGGAAGAAATTCCTCCGGTTCGATTTTAAGCAATTTTCTGTCATAGCTCAGAATTCCGTTTGTTTCGTCCTCAACGTCCGAAAGCTGGGTATAAATTGCGCCGCAAAGTCCTTTTTCGACAGCCGGAACGATATCTCTTTCATAAAGTTCCCGGACGGCAGAAGCAAGTTCTTCACGGTTCTTGAATTTTTTATATCCGTATTCCTCGTTCGGATTGAACCTGTGTCCTTCCGGCGCATAGGCATATCCGCCGAATTCCGAAAGAACAAGGGGCCTTTTTGCCTTTTTTACGCGGAATTTTTTGAAATAGCAATGTTCGCTTTCAACGTCGCTTTCGTTTCCTTTAAACCATCCGGAGCAGGAATCAATGAATCTGCTGTCGTCGAGTTCCTTGAGTTTTTTGTAAGCTGCGGCACTTTCAAACTGTCCCCAGCCCTCGTTGAAAATCGTCCAATAGCAAATGCAGGGATGATTTTTAAGCTGCGCGACGGTCTGTTCCATTGCGTCAAAAAAGGCTTTCCTTGTTTTTAAATCCGTATGGAGCTTTTTGTCATTTCTGCGCTTGAATCCAATAGTAGGAAGAGCAGTATCACGGAGAAAGCTGTAATCGCCGTTGTTGACCATATCCTGGAAAACAATCATTCCAAGCCGGTCGCAGTCATAATAAAACTGCTCCGGTTCTATTTTTATATGTTTGCGGAGGGTGTTGAATCCAAGGGATTTTGCCGCAAGGATATCTTTTTCGTAACAGGAAGGGGATGCGGGAGTCAAAATTCCGTCGCTCCAGTAACCCTGGTCAAGAAGTCCGTTGAAAAAATATGGTTTTCCGTTGAGACAAAGACGGGGGATACCTTCAAATTCTTCAATCGAAAGGGTGCGGAGAGCAAAATAAGTTTCAATTTTGTCTTCTCCCGCAGTAATTTCGCATTCATAAAGATATGGGTGCTTCGGGGACCAGATTTTCGGGTTTTTAATCTCAATTTTTGCTTTTCCGTCGGAAAAACTTTCCTTTATAATCTTTTTCGAGGTTTTTACGGAAATTGTTCCTTCGGAAACGCCTTTTACCGAAAATTCTGCAAAATCTTTTCCGGTTTTGATTTCAACGGAAGAAATATATTCTTCCGGAACGGATTCGATCCATACGCTCTGCCAGATTCCGGAAACGGGAGTGTACCACATTCCGCCGCGTTTTGCGCTTTGTTTTCCGTAAGGAAGAACAAAAGAACTCATTCTGTCGGTTACGGAAACGATGAGCACGTTCTTTTCTTTGAGCACGGAAGTGATATCAAATGAAAAATGCTCATAACCGCCTTCGTGCTCACCGACTAATTTTCCGTTGAGCCAGACTTTTGCGTATTGGTCTGCCGCGCCGAAATGAAGAAGGATTCTTTCGCGGTTAAAATTTTCCGGAAGGGAAAATTCTTTTCGATAGAAAAGATAATCGTTTTCCGGAATATCACGGTGGATTCCGGAAAGAACCGATTGGGGAGGGAAGGGAACTTTTATTTTTTCGCCGAAAAATCCGGGAACAACGCTGTTTTTTGCTGTGCAGAATTCCCATTCGCCGTTAAGACAGAAAAAGGAATCTCTTTTCATCTGCGGCCGGGGATATTCGTTCCAGGGAATTTCCGGAAGATTTTCACCTTCCTCGGTATATAAATCAACAAGTTTTTTTGTTTCCATAAAATCTCCGTTAAAACATATTTTTAATATAATTATATTACCACACTGGAAAATTACTGTAAAGCTTTATAAAAAGGTATAAAAAAATCCCC
>JAZQUO010000019.1:0-11939 GCA_045631325.1 Oscillospiraceae bacterium | reverse complement strand
GATTTTGAAATTGAAGGACTCAACGACAGCAAAAAACTTTCCGAAAAAAAGCGCGATCAGCTTTTTGATGAAATTATTGAGCATGCACTTGCATATTCTATTCAGGCGATTGATCATAAAACCATTGATGAAATCAATATTCTGAAAGCAACCATGCTCGCAATGAAAACTGCTGTTGAAAATCTGAGCATAAAACCTGAACATGTTTTTATCGACGGAAATAAAGTTCCGGAAGGAATGGATTCTCCCGCTGAATTTGTAATAAAAGGCGATGCGACATCGGCAAGTATTGCCGCGGCTTCGATTCTTGCAAAAGTGAGCAGGGACAGGTTCATGCTTGAAATGGATGAAAAATATCCGGAATATTGTTTTGCTAAACATAAAGGTTACGGAACAAAGCTCCATTATGAAAAAATAAGGGAGTTCGGACCAAGCGAAATCCATCGTCTGACTTTCCTTAAAAAGATGCATTGAAGGTGATTTTCTGATTACCGAAAAACGTCGCCGCGGAGATATGGGCGAAGATTTTGCCGCAGAATATCTTGAAAGCAAAGGCTATGAGATTATTGAACGCAATTTCAACACCCGCCTCGGAGAAATCGATATTGTTGCAAAAGACGGAAAATACATAGCTTTTATTGAAGTTAAATCCCGTGCCGATGATTGCCTTTATGCGCCTAGGCAGGCTGTAACACGTTCAAAACAGCAGAAAATCTGTAAAGCTGCAATGCTTTACAAACTCAAAAAAGGGCTTAACGGTCAGCCTCGTTTTGATGTGTTTGAAATAATATACGGAAAATATGATCTTGAAGTGAAGAAATTCACCCATATTAAAAATGCTTTCGGAACGGAGTCTGTTCATGGATTTTTTTGACCTTCATTGTGATACTATAACAACTGCGATGCACCAAAGCGTAGGTCTTGATTGCGATTATCTTGATATCTCATTTCCCAAAAATGAAAAAGTAAAACGGCATTGCCAGTGCTTCGCGATTTTCTGTCCGGACGTTATTTCCGGGGAAGATGCTTTTAATTATTACACAATGTCAAAGCATTTTTTTGAAAATCAGCTTGCGGAATTTCCGCAGTTTTTTGAGCAGGCAAAGACGGTTGAAGAAATTGACAGAATAACCGAAAGCGGTAAAACTGCCGCAATACTGACTGTTGAAGGCGGAAGGGTGCTCGGCGGAAAAATCGAGCGCCTTGAAAATCTTTACAACGATGGCGTACGGATGATGACATTGACCTGGAACGGTGAAAACGAAATCGGAAAAGGTTCCGTTGACCAGAATTTTGGATTAAAGCCTTTCGGAACAGATGTCATAAAAGAGATGGAACGTATCGGGATGATTATAGATGTTTCACATCTTTCCGATGCAGGACTTGATGATGTGCTCAAAAATGTTGATTGCGCAATTGCGGCAAGCCACAGCAACCTTCGCAAAGTATGCGGACACACAAGAAATCTAACCGATGAATATTTTAAAGAAATAGTACGCCGCAAAGGAATTGTCGGAATCAATTTTTATAAAGCATTTTTAAACAATAATGATGAAAATGCAAGCCTTTACGATATTGTAAAGCATATAGAAAGAATGCTGATTATTGGCGGAGAAAACACCGTTTGCATGGGAAGCGATTATGACGGATGCGACGTTGTTGACGGAATCAGAAAAATGAAAGATATCCGGGCTCTTTATGATATAATTATTGAAGAATTCGGAAATAATCTCGCAGAAAAAATATTCTGGAAAAACGCATATGATTTTTTTGCAAGTAATTTGAGGTGAAAAAGTGAAATTTCAAAGCACAAGAAATAAAAATTTGCGGTTTGATTCCGCGGAAACTATAATCAGGGGACTTTCGGATGACGGAGGTCTTTTTGTGCCGGTTGAAATTCCGATGCTTGAAAAAGGGGAAATAATCGAACTTTCAAAGCTTGGTTACTGCGAAAGAGCAAAACGCATTTTTGCAAAATTCATGACTGATTTTTCCGAGGCCGAACTTCTTGAATGTGCCGAAGGCGCTTATATCGGTAAATTTGAAAATGACGAGCCGACTCCTATCGTAAAACTTGGGGAGAACGTTTATATGCTTGAACTCTGGCACGGACCTACCTGTGCTTTCAAGGATATGGCACTTCAGATTCTTCCGCATTTTCTTGTAAAATCCGCCCAAAAATCCGGTGACGGCAAGAAAACCGTTATTCTTACGGCAACTTCGGGCGATACAGGAAAAGCTGCGCTTGAAGGTTTCCACGATGTTGAGGGAACGGAAATAATAGTTTTCTATCCGGATAACGGTGTTTCCAAAATCCAGCAGCTCCAGATGCAGACGCAAAAAGGCAAAAATGTTGCTGTTTGCGGAGTAAAAGGTAATTTTGATGATGCTCAGACGGCGGTAAAAAATATTTTTACCGATGAAAACATCCGTGCAAAACTTTGTGAAAAAGGAAAACGTTTTTCAAGTGCTAACTCCATAAACGTTGGCCGTTTACTTCCGCAGGTGGTTTATTATATCTCCGCATATGCGGATCTTGTTGCAAAGGGAGAAATTTCGGAAGGGGAAACAGTTAACGTAACTGTTCCGACCGGAAACTTCGGAAATATTCTTGCGGCATATTATGCAAAACGAATGGGTGTTCCTTTTGGAAAACTTATATGCGCTTCAAATGCGAACAACGTGCTCACGGATTTTTTGAGCACGGGTGAATATAATATCAACCGCGAATTCTTTATGACAGAATCGCCTTCCATGGATATTCTTGTTTCAAGCAACCTTGAAAGACTTGTTTTTGAACTGTGTGATAAGGATGACGGATATATTTGTGCGATTATGAATTCTCTCCGTGAGCACGGAACTTTTTATGTGCCGGATGAGATCCTTGAAAAGATAAAAGAAAATTTTGCGGCCGGATATACCGACGATAACGGAACAGAAAACCGCATTAAAATGCTGTTTGAGGAGTATTCATATCTTTGCGATACTCATACTGCCGTTGCTGTGGAAGTATATGAAAAATATAAAAAAGCAACAGGCGATGAAAGAAAAACAATTATTGCTTCAACAGCAAGCCCATATAAATTCCCGCGAGCCGTGCTCAAAGCTGTTTCCGGTGAAAATGAACCGGACGATTTTAAGGCGGCCGGAAAAATCGAGGCGCTTTCCGGACTTCCGATGCCGAAACAGCTTTCGGAACTTTCTGCAAAGGAGCCGCGGTTTGTTTCCGTATGCGAGAGGGAAGAAATGCCGGACTTTGTTTTGAGCACCGTCGGAGGTGATTGCTGATGTCGGTTTGGGTAATGGCGGATCTGCATCTTTCTTTCGGAACCGACAAGCCGATGGATAACTTCTTCGGTTGGAAAGATTATGTTACCAAGATCGAAACCAACTGGAAAGAACAAATCAAACCGGAAGATACCGTTATAATTCCCGGGGATTTTTCCTGGGGGCTGGGCTTTGATGAGGCTCTTCCGGATTTTAAATTTGTGGATGCTCTTCCGGGAAGAAAAATCGTAATGAAAGGCAACCATGATTACTGGTGGACCACAAGAACAAAAGCCGAAAAGTTTTTTAAAGAAAACGGCATAACAACAATAGAAATTCTCCATAATAATTCGGTACTTGCGGAAGGATTGGCTCTTTGCGGAACACGCGGTTGGGTTTTCATGCCGAATGAACAGCATGATCTTAAAATTTCCGCAAGGGAAGCCGCAAGACTCAGGCTTTCGCTTGAAGATTCAAAAAGATTTCCGGATGCGGAAAAAATAGTTTTTCTTCATTATCCACCGGTTTATGCCAATGAAATGGTACCGAATATTATTTCCGTCATTAAAGAATATGACGTAAAAACTGTTTTTTACGGACATCTTCACGGAGCTTCAAGAAGCCTTGCAAACGAGGGGGAATATATGGGAATAAATTTCAAGCTTATTTCTGCGGACCATCTCGGCTTTAAATTTTGGAAAATTAAATAAAAATTATATAATATTTTTATATAAAATAATTGATTTTATGATAACTATATGATATACTTTAACAGTTAGTGAAAAAGTATCTATCAGGAGGAAACAACATAATGGAACTTAGACAGATTGAAAAAACCGGCACCAATGAGGTTAAGCTTACCATTGCTGTAACCGCAGAGGAGTTCGGACGCGCTGTTGACGCAGCTATCAGAGTAAAAGGTAAAGAACTTACCGTTCACGGCTTCCGTAAAGGTAAAGCTCCCAAAGCTCTTATCGAAAAAGCATACGGCAGAGAATTCTTCTATCAGGACGCAGTAAACGAAACTTACGGCATGGCATATGATATGGCTGTTGCTGAAGCAAAAATCGTTCCTGTTGACCGTGCAGAAATCGCACTTGTTGACTGCTCCGAAGAAGGTTATACCCTTACCGCAACCGTAACCGTAAAACCCGAAGTTTCCGTAAAGAAATATAAAGGCATCAAAGCAGAAAAAATCGTAACCGAAGTTGCTGATTCCCAGGTTGAAGGCGAACTTTCCGTTATGCTTGAAAGAAACGCAAGAATCATCGAAGTTGAAGACAGACCCGCACAGAACGGCGACCAGGCTGAAATCGACTACGAAGGTTTCAAAGACGGCGTTCCTTTCGAAGGCGGCAAAGGCGAACATTTCCCGCTTGAACTCGGTTCCGGCCAGTTTATCCCCGGTTTTGAAGAACAGGTTTGCGGACATAACGCAGGCGATGAATTTGATGTAAACGTTTCTTTCCCGGAAGATTATCCCGCAGAAGAACTCAAAGGCGCTCCCGTAGTATTCAAATGCAAACTCCACAGCATCAAAGCTAAAGAAATGCCCGTTGCAGATGACGATTTTGCAAAAGACGTAAGCGAATTCGATACCATTGACGAACTCAAAGCTGACATCAAAGCAAAACTTCAGGAAAAAGCAGACGCACAGTCAGAAGCAGATCTTGAAGAAAAACTCGTTGATGGAATCCTCAAAAACTTCGAAGCAGAAATTCCTGAATGCATGTACGAAGCAAGAATGGATGACATTGCTGCTGACTTCGAAAACAGACTCGCAAGAACCGCAGGTCTTACCCTTGATGAGTATCTCAAATATACCGGCGCAGACAAAGAAACCTTCTTCCAGGGATTCAGACCCCAGGCAGAACGCCAGGTAAAAATCCGCCTTGCTCTTGAAGAAATCGCAAAACTCGAAAAAATCGAGATGACCGAAGAAGAAATGAACGAAGAGTTCAAAGTTCTTGCAGAGCGTTATGAAATGAAAGAAGATCAGGTAAGAAAAATTGTTCCCGCAGAAGAACTTGCTCTTGACCTTTGCGTAGAAAAAGCAATCAAACTTGTTCGCGACGCAGCAAAAGTAACCGAAATCACCGCAGAAGAAGCTGCAGCAAAAGAAGCAGCTCCCAAGAAAAAACGCACCACCAAGAAAAAAACTGAGGAAGCTCCTGCTGAAGAAGCTCCCGCAGCAGAAGGTGAAGAAGCACCCGCTCCTAAAAAAAGAGCAACCCGCAAAAAGAAAACCGAAGAAATCGATCCTTCTGTTGACTGATTAAGCGGAACAGTTTCCAGAGAAACTGCAATATAATTATCTTTGTATTGGAGGATCTCCGGAATTATTTCCGGAGGTCCTTTATATCAATAATGAAATTTTTTGACAAATTTCGTTAAAATCCGAAAGGAGTGATACCAAAATGAGTTTGGTACCGATGGTCGTTGAACAGACCAACAGAGGCGAACGTTCCTATGACATTTTTTCCCGTCTTCTTAACGACAGAATCATAATGCTTTGCGACGAAGTCAACGACACTACCGCAAGCCTTGTTGTTGCACAGCTCCTTTATCTTGAAGGACAGGATCCGGATAAGGATATCAGCCTTTATATCAACAGCCCCGGCGGTTCCATTTCCGCAGGCATGGCTATCTATGATACCATGAACTATATCAAATGTGACGTTTCCACCATTTGTGTAGGTATGGCTGCTTCCATGGGCGCATTTCTTCTCAGCTCCGGAGCAAAGGGCAAACGTTTTGCGCTCCCCAACAGCGAGATCATGATTCACCAGCCGCTCGGCGGAATGCAGGGTCAGGCTTCTGACATTAAAATCCATGCAGATCACATTATCAGAATCAAGGAAAGAATGAACAGAATTCTTTCCGAACAGACCGGTCAGCCTCTTGATGTTATCACTAAAGATACCGACAGAGATAATTTCATGACTGCGCAGCAGGCAATGGAATACGGCCTTGTTGACAACGTACTTGACCACAGAGAATAATCAAGCATAATTCGGAGGCTTTAAACTTATGGCCAATAAAGATGATCACAAAATGCGCTGTTCGTTCTGCGGAAAACCGCAGGATATGGTTTACAAACTTATAACCGGACCCGGCGTTTGCATTTGTGACGAATGTGTCGAACTTTGCAATTCTATTCTTTACGATGAGGAAGATCTTGATCCTCTTGAAAAGACCAAACGCAAAAAACAGGAAAAGAACAAACCTGTTATCGACCCCAAAACACTTCTTAAACCCGCGGAACTCAAAGCAGTTCTTGATAAATACGTAATTGGACAGGACGAAGCAAAAACAACCCTTTGCGTTGCTGTTTATAACCATTATAAACGTATTTTAAGTAAACTCGATACCGAAGACGTTGAACTTCAGAAGAGCAACGTGCTTCTTCTCGGACCGACCGGTACCGGTAAAACCCTTCTTGCACAGACTCTCGCAAGAGTTCTCGGCGTACCTTTTGCAATTGCAGATGCAACCACCATTACCGAAGCGGGTTACGTAGGCGAAGACGCGGAAAACGTTCTTCTCCGCCTTATCCAGGCTGCGGATTTTGATGTTGAAGCTGCACAGCGCGGAATTATCTATGTCGATGAAATTGACAAGATCACCAGAAAATCCGAGAACCCTTCCATCACAAGAGACGTAGGCGGCGAAGGCGTTCAGCAGGCTCTTCTCAAAATGCTCGAGGGTACAGTTTCCAACGTTCCGCCTCAGGGAGGAAGAAAACATCCCCAGCAGGAATTCATCCAGATCGACACAACGAACATTCTGTTTATCTGCGGCGGTTCTTTTGACGGAATCGAACCTATCATAGAAAAGAGAATCGCAAGTTCCGCAATGGGATTCGGCGCAAACGTAATCAGCCAGAAATCCAAGGAAGCAAAGGACCTTCTCAAAAAGGTAACACCGCATGACCTTGTAAAATTCGGAATTATTCCGGAAATGGTCGGCCGTCTTCCTGTTATCACTGCTCTTGAAAGTCTTGATAAACCCGCTCTTGTAAAAATTCTTACAGAGCCGAAAAACAGCCTTGTCAAACAGTATCAGAAACTCTTCAGCCTTGATGGTGTAAACCTTCAGTTTACCGACGGAGCACTTGATGCAATTGCACAGAAGGCAATTGACAGAAAAACCGGTGCAAGGGGTCTTCGTTCCATTATGGAAGAAACCCTTGGAAAACTTATGTTTGAACTTCCTTCCGACGAAACAGCAGAAGCAGTTGTAATCGGAGAAGCTTGCGTTACTGAAGGCGCCGAGGCTAAAATAGAGCGCAATCCTTTCAAGAAAAACGTTCCGCTTGAAATTGCGGCAGGCGCAGAAAGAAAATAAAATTATAAAAAAGCGGCAGAGGCTTTTTGCAGCTGCCGCTTCCGATATTTTTATACCGGAGGTGAAAGAATATGCCGGAGAAAAAACAGCAGACGGAAATTGTTACAATGCCCATGATTGCAATGAGGGGTATTGTTCTTTTTCCTAATATGATCCTTCATTTTGACGTCGGCAGAAAAAAATCCATAGCTGCTCTTGAAGAAGCTATGAAAGGGAACAGAGAGGTTTTTCTTGCTTCCCAGATTAATATTGAAGAAGACGAAATTAAACTTGACAACGTAAATAAAGTCGGCGTTGTTGCCGAAATCCGCCAGATTATCAAAAATAACGGCGGAACGACAAGAATTCTTGTCGAGGGAAAATACCGCGCAAAACTTTGCGATATTATTTCCGAAGAACCTTTTCTTCTTGCGGATATCCAGGAATTTCCGCTTAAAAAACTTCGTCCCGAACGTTCGATTCTTTGCGATGCGCTTATGCGTACGGTAAAGGATCTTTTCAACGAATATACATATCTTGTTCCGAAAATGCCGAAAGAACTTGCAGTTAAAGCATTCAGCATGGATGATCCTGCTCAATTCGGAGAATTTCTTGCGGGAAACCTCAATATCGATATTGAGGACAAACAGCGAATTCTTGAAGAATCCAACTATGTGAAACGTCTTGAAATGCTTGCGGGTGTTCTTGAAAACGAAAACAATATTCTCGGTGTTGAAAAAGACATTTACGAAAAGGTAAAAGAACAGATCGACCAGAACCAGCGTGAATATTATCTTCGTGAACAGCTTAAAGCCATCAACGAAGAACTTGGCGAAGGTGAAAATCTTCAGGATGAAATTGATACTTATAAAAAGAAAATTGCGGCTCTCGGAATTGAAGGCGAAGTAACGGAAAAACTTAACGAAGAAGTTATCCGTCTTTCAAAAATGCCTTATAACAGCCAGGAAGCAAGCGTTATCAGAGGATATCTCGATACATGTCTTGCGCTTCCCTGGAACGTTAAAACCGAAGAGAAAATCGATATAACCAAAGCAAAAAAGCAGCTTGATAAAAATCATTATGGCCTTGAAAAAGTTAAAGAAAGAATTCTTGAGCTTCTTGCGGTAAGAAAACTCCAACCGGAAATCAAAGGCCAGATAATCTGTCTTGTGGGTCCTCCCGGTGTTGGCAAAACTTCAATCGCAAAAGATGTTGCCGCAGCAATGGGAAGAAAATATACCAGAATTTCTCTTGGCGGCGTAAAAGATGAATCTGACATCCGCGGCCACAGAAAAACTTATATCGGTGCAATGCCCGGACGCATTATGAATGCGGTTAAACTTGCCGGAAGCAAAAACTCTCTTATCCTTCTTGATGAAATTGATAAAATGGGAAATGATTTCCGCGGAGATCCTGCTTCCGCAATGCTCGAGGTACTTGACCCGGAACAGAACGTTGCTTTCCGCGATCATTTCATCGAAATTCCTTTTGATCTTTCCGATATTCTTTTTATAACAACCGCAAACGATCCGAGCACAATTCCCGGACCGCTTTATGACAGAATGGAAATCATCGAACTTGGTTCCTATACAAGGGAAGAAAAATTCCAGATTGCCAAAAAGCACCTTGTTAAAAAAGAAATGAAACGCCACGGACTTGATTCCAAGATGCTTAAAATTGCAGATGACGCAATTTATGCGATAATTGATTCCTATACAAGGGAAGCGGGCGTTCGTAATCTTGAAAGAACAATCGGAAGCCTTTGCAGAAAAGCTGCAAAGAAAATTGTTGGCGAAGAAGCTGAAAAAGTTACAATCAACGGAAACAATATAACAGATTTCCTCGGAGTTAAGAAATTCAGACCCGAAACCATCGAAAAAGAAGATGCTGTCGGCCTTGTAAACGGTCTTGCCTGGACTTCTGTCGGAGGCGATATGCTTCAGGTTGAAGTTGCGATTCTTGAAGGAAACGGAAAAATCGAGCTTACAGGTAATCTCGGTGACGTTATGAAGGAATCGGCAAGAACCGCGATAAGCTACGTTCGTTCCTGCACCGAAAAATACGGAATCGAAAAGGATTTCTATAAAACCAAGGATATCCATATTCATGTTCCGGAAGGCGCAGTTCCGAAAGACGGTCCTTCCGCAGGCGTAACTCTTACAACCGCAATAGTTTCCGCTCTTTCCGGAATTCCGGTAAGAAGGGATGTTGCAATGACCGGCGAAGTAACTCTTCGCGGAAGAGTACTTGCAATCGGCGGTCTCAGAGAGAAAACAATGGCTGCTTACAGGGCAGGAGTTAAAACTGTTCTTATTCCGGAAGAAAATATTCCGGACCTTGAAGAAATTGATCCTGTTGTAAAAGATGCAATCACTTTTGTTCCTGCAAAAGAGGTTGAAACAGTTCTTGAAACCGCATTGGTAAAGCCTTTGAATACTGTAAAGGGAAAAGACTTTATAGAAGAAATTTCTCTTCTTGGAATTGAACACGAAGCTAAAACAATCAATATTCAGTAAGCGGAGGACGATATGAACTACAATCACGCAGTTTTTGAAGCTGCATACGGTACATCTAAACAGCTTCCGAAAGCTGATCATATTGAATTTGCCTTTGCGGGACATTCGAATGTCGGAAAATCCTCACTTATGAATGCGATTTTCGGAAGAAAAGCTCTTGCAAGGGTTTCAAGCCAGCCGGGTAAAACCGTTACAGTAAACTTTTATGACGTCGATGGAATTAAATTTGTTGACCTTCCGGGTTACGGTTACGCAAAGGTTTCTCAAAGCGATAAAAAACGTTGGGCAGACCTTGTTGAAGGTTATCTTATGAGCGACAGGGATATCCGTCTTATTGTTCAGCTTGTTGACAGCCGTCATGCCCCGACAAAGGACGA
Source organism: Oscillospiraceae bacterium (assembly GCA_045631325.1). Taxonomy (GTDB): domain Bacteria; phylum Bacillota; class Clostridia; order Oscillospirales; family Ruminococcaceae; genus UMGS1668. The sequence continues at coordinate 1,453 of JAZQUO010000019.1, read as the reverse complement.
CGTTCAGATGATCAACTTTATGATCGACAACGAAGTTCCGTTTATTATTGCTCTTACAAAATGCGATAAACTCAACAAAACCGAACGTCAGAAAAGGGCAGAGGCATTTCTTACCGAAATTCCCTGTTTCGATCAGATAACTTCCGTATGGACAAGCACCACAACTTTTGAAGGCATTTCCGACCTCAAAGAAATTTTTGAAGAACTCAGTTCCGAAGACTATGAATTTGAGTATGCTGACGAAGAATCTGAAGAGGATTTCGAAGACGAAGAATAAACATAAAAAGGCGTTTCCAATGGAAACGCCTTTTTCATCTCGATAAAGGAGAATGTATGGATATTTCATTTAGTAATGGTAATGAGAAATTCAATTACCGCGTCTGTGCAATGATTATAAATGAAGGCAAAATTCTTGCTATGAAAGATAATAATTCTCCGTATTATTATCTTCCCGGCGGAAGAGTTAAAATCGGGGAAACTGCGGAACATGCCGTTTTGCGCGAATGTAAGGAAGAACTTAACGCAGAACCGGAAATAATTCGTCCGCTTTGGCTTAATCAGGCGTTTTTTACCGAAGACGTAAGCAGGATCAGATTCCACGAACTTTGCCTTTATTTTCTTATGGATATTTCAAAAACGGATATCATTTCGCGTGGAGATAAATTTGTTTTATCCGAAAACGGAAGTAAGCATAGTTTTGAATGGCTTTTGTTTGAAAATCTTGAAAATGAATATTTCTATCCGACTTTTCTCAAAAAAGATATTTATAATCTTCCGGAACTTTTTACCGTCAGAACGGAAATTGAAGAAAAAATAATTGATGAAGTTAAAGATTGGATTTATTCTGTTTAATAAAAAAGACCGCTTTAAGGCGGTCTTTTTTTATTTTAATTATCTTTTGTTTCAATAACTTCACCGTTATGAAGGCGGATTACTCTGTCAGCCATGGCGGCGATTTCCATATCGTGGGTAACAAGAAGTATTGTCTGGTGGAAACGCGCTGCAAGAGCCTTGAGGTGGCGCAGAACCTGGTCACCGGTTTTAGGGTCAAGGTTGCCGGTGGGTTCGTCCGCAAGAAGAATTGCGGGTTTGGAAGCCAATGCACGTGCAATTGCAACCCTCTGCTGTTCGCCGCCGGAAAGCTGATCCGGATAGCGGTTAAGTTTATCGGAAATTTCAAGAGCATCAACAAGTTCCTCAAGGAATTCCGGTTCAATATCTCTTCCGTCAAGATGAAGCGGCATAAGAATATTTTCTTTAACGGTGTGTTCTTCAAGAAGGTTATAAGCCTGGAATACGAAGCCGATTCTCTGTCTTCTGAGACGGCAGAGTTCGTTGTTGGAAAGGTCGAAGATACTTTTATCTTCAATATAAAGTTTTCCACCGGAAGGTCTGTCAAGACCGCCGAGAATCTGGAGAAGGGTGGATTTACCGGAGCCGCTTCGACCGATTA
>JAZQUO010000018.1:0-4316 GCA_045631325.1 Oscillospiraceae bacterium | reverse complement strand
CCGATAATCTCCGCAGGATTTCTGAGAAATTTAAAGGAAACGCCTTCTTCTATAGCTTCCGCAATTTCAATATCCTCTGCGGGAGCCTCTTCCCTTGTTCTGCGGTAAATAACGAAGACTTCTTCTACTCCGCAGCGAATTGCCGCGCGGCAGGCATCCATTGCCGTATTTCCTCCGCCAACAACGGCAACCTTTTTTCCGATTTCCGGAATATTTCCGGAATTGACTTCCCTCAGAAAATCGATTCCGCCAAAAACTCCGCGGAGTTCTTCGCCCGGACATCCGATTTTTCTGCTTTTCCATGCACCGATTGCAAGAAGGACGGCATCATGATTTTTTCTTATTTCATCAAACGAAACATCTTTTCCGATTCTTACGGAATTTTTCAAAACAACACCGACGGATTCAATCAGTGAAATTTCCCTTTTGAGAATCTCTTTTGGAAGGCGGTATTCCGGGATTCCGTAATGAAGCATGCCTCCCATTTCCGGCATTGAATCAAAAACCGTTACCGAATGTCCCGAAAGGCGAAGTCTGTATGCGGCCGCAATTCCCGCAGGTCCCCCGCCGATTACAGCAACTTTTTTGCCTGTTTCCGGAAGAACCTCCGGTCTGAACGGATTTTCCGAATCAAGATCCTTATCGGCCGCAAAAGCTTTCAGATATGCTATCGAAAGCGGTTCTTCAACAAATCTTCTTCGGCAATTCGATTCGCAGGGATGGGGACAGATTCTTCCGATTGAAGCCGGAATCGGAATTTTTTCTTTTATTATTTCAACCGCGGCGCAGTAATTTCCGGCCGCAATCTGTTTTAAATATCCCTGAACATCGGTATGCGCCGGACAATTAAGCGAACACGGACCGACGCAGTCGCCTTCATGATCGCTCATTATCAGTTCAAGAGCGATTTTCCGGGCTTTTTTAACTCTTTCGGAATTTGTGAGCACAGAAATTCCCGTTTCTGCTTTTGCCGAGCACGCACGGACAAGTTTTTCTCTTCCTTCAATTTCAACAAGGCAGATTCCGCAGGCACCGAAGGGTTTTAATTTTTCATCATAACAAAGATTCGGGATTTCAATTCCGTTTTCGGCGGCGATTTTGAGGATTGAACCGCCGTTTTTTCCAAAAACTGTTTTTCCGTTTATTTTAAATTCAACCTTTTCCATTTTGCCGCCTCCTTTCATTATTCAATGCTCACCGCGCCGAACGGGCAGACTTTTGAGCATATTCCGCATCTGATACAGATATTTTTATTGATTATATGCGTCTTTTTGACTTCTCCGGTAATTGCTTTTACCGGACATTTTTTTGCACAAAGAGTACATCCGCGGCATTTTTCAGCGGAAATAATGTATTGAAGCATTGCCGGACATTCTTTCGCTTCGCAACGGTGCTCAAAAATATGTTCCTCGTATTCATTTCTGAAATAGCGTAAAGTTGTGAGCACGGGATTCGGTGCAGTTTGTCCAAGACCGCAAAGCGCGCCTTCTTTTATCGCTTCACACAGTTCCTCGAGTGTTTCTATATCTTCGGGTTTACCTTTTCCTTCGGTAATAGCAGTAATGATTTCCTGCATCCGCTTTGTTCCTATCCTGCAATGAACGCATTTTCCGCAGGATTCCTCAGCGGTGAAATCGAGGAAGAATTTTGCCATTCCGACCATGCAGGCGGATTCATCCATTACTACCATTCCGCCGGAACCCATTATTGCGCCGGTTTTTGAAAGTTCTTTATAATCGATCGGGGTATCAAGAAGATTTTCCGGAATACATCCCCCGGAAGGACCGCCAAGCTGAACAGCTTTGAATTTCTTTTCTTCTTTTATTCCTCCGCCGATTTTATAAATCACATCCCGGAGAGTTGTTCCCATCGGAACTTCAACAAGACCGCTCCGTTTTACCTTTCCTGTAAGAGCAAAAACTTTTGTGCCTTTGCTGTTTTCCGTTCCGATTTTTGAAAAAGCTTCACCGCCAATTTCAATTATTTTCGGAACGTTCGCAAAAGTTTCAACGTTATTTATATTCGAAGGGGCGTTTTTATATCCGCTTTCCGCAGGAAAAGGCGGTTTAAGCCTCGGCATTCCTCTTTCGCCTTCAAGAGAAGCTATAAGTGCGGTTTCTTCTCCGCATACAAAAGCTCCCGCACCGGTTTTTATTTTTATATCGCAGGAAAAATCCGTTCCAAGGATATTTTTCCCGACAAATCCCGATTCTTTTGCCTGTTCAATAGCTTTTTCAAGACGTTTTACCGCAAGAGGATATTCCGCTCTTACATACACGAAAGCTTCTGAAGCACCCATCGCGTAAGCGCCGATAAGCATTCCTTCGATAAGACTATGCGGGTCGGATTCGATTATGGCTCTGTCCATAAAAGCACCCGGATCACCCTCGTCCGCGTTGCAGATTATATATTTCTTTCCGTTTTCTGTTTTGCTTTTTCTTGCAAGGTCCCATTTAAGCCAGGTCGGGAAACCCGCTCCGCCTCTTCCGGCAAGTCCGGAAATTTTTATTTCGTCAATAATTTTTTCCTGCGGCATTCCAAGAATGATTTTTAAAGATCCGTATCCGCCTTCGGCAATATAATCCCCGATGGATTCCGGATTTATTTTTCCGCAATTTTTAAGAGCGATCCTTTTCTGAAGTTCAAGAAATTCCGAATCAGATTCTTTTATTTCCAGATCCGAAACAGCAGAAAAATCTTTGTTTTCAACAGCAAAAACAATTCTTTCCGCATCGGATTCTTTTACCTTCACAAGCCTTTTAACAAGTTCTTTGCCTTCATAAATGTCAACAATCGGTTCAAGAAAACACATTCCTATGCATCCTGTTATTCCGATTACGATATTTTTTCCTTCGGCAGATTTTATAAGATTATTTTCAACTTTTTTTGCTCCGGCGGCAATTCCGCAGGAACCCTCTCCTATTACTATCCTCATTTTTCCGCCTCCTTCCGGAGGTTTTCAAGAATTTCGACCGCCGATTCCGTGCTGAGGTTTCCGTAAACCTCGCCGTTTATCATCATAACAGGCGCAAGAGAGCAGCATCCGAGACAGGCGACTTTTTCAAGAGTGAAAATTCCGTCTGCGGTGGTTCTTCCGCTTTCGATTCCGAGATATTCCGAAACAGCTGCGGCTATTTTTTCGCTTCCGCCGACATGGCAGGCCGTTCCCGAACAAAGCATAACAAGATATTTTCCTTTTGGTTCAAGTCGGAACTGGGAATAGAAAGTTGCCGCACCCATTACTTTTGCAGGTTTGATCCCGAGTTTTTCTCCGATTTTGTAAAGGACTTCCTTCGGAAGGAATCCGTAAATTTCCTGTGCTTTCTGAAGAACGGATATTAAATTTTCCGGTACGTTTTTATATTCTTCGAAAACTTCATCAAGCTTTGATAAATCAAATTTAATTTCTTCCGTAAAAAGTCCTCCCTTCCGGATTTTATAAATTTTATTTTAACATACTATTTAAATTTCGCAAATATGTTTTTTTGTTTTTCGGTAAAACAAAAAAGCGGAAGAAAATCTTCCGCAATTTTCCTTATTCAAGGCTTCCTTCTCCGCCCATCATTTTTGTAAGTTCTTCGATTCTTTCAATCGGGAAAGGCGGATTTGCAAGAGGCTTCATTGCAATGGACATAAGCTTCATGGGGTTATCGTCACCGGCGATTCTGTTGGAACTCATCGCTCCGCAGATTCTGCAGCGATGGATAATTGCCCATTCGCCGTTTTTTCTTACCCAAACGGCAATCGGTTCCATAAGGCCGCCGCAATCCGCTTCGCGGTCGCCGGGTTCGTTATCAAGATGTACGCTGCAAAGGCAGTTGGGGCAATGGTTGCGGTGGTCGCTTCCCGCTCCTTCGGGAATTACTTCCCTTCCGCAGTTTTTGCAAGTGAAAACTTCGTTGCAGGCATGGGTTTTATAATAACCTTTTTCAAAAGATTTTCTCTTATTTTCTCTGTTCATAAGAGTCCTCCTGTAAATAAACTATATTTATAAAATATAACATTGCGGGCTTTCTGTCAATTGAATTTTTCAGTATTCCCCGCAGTTTTTGATTTTTTGCCGTCTTTTTTCTTCTTTGCATAAAATATAATGCACACCTTAAAAGGAGGTTGGTATTATTGAACAGATATAATTGTTCCGAAAACCCTTTTTCGGATTTTCAGAACGGATTCAGTCCTTACAGACCATGCATCCGTCCGTGCTGCTCCGGATGCTGCTGCAATACAGGATATCCCGTTCCTGTTCCCGGACCCCAGGGACCTGTTGGTCCGAGAGGCCCTCAGGGAGTTGCCGGTCCGCAGGGTCCGGAAGGTCC
>JAZQUO010000017.1:0-35517 GCA_045631325.1 Oscillospiraceae bacterium | reverse complement strand
GGAGAATAACCGCCGCGGCAAAAACAGGGCCTGCAAGAGGGCCTCTTCCCGCTTCGTCAACACCGCAAAGATACTTTATTCCAAGCTCAGCACGTTTTTCGTGCTCAAATTCATATAAGCTCATTGGGTCTCTCCAAGGTTATGCGTCCGATTTTTCCGCCGCGGAATTCATCAAGAAGCATCGCCGCTGCTCTTTCGGTATCAATATCTCCGCCGGAAATTTTCATTCCGCGTTTTGCACCGATGAGTTCAAGAAGCGCAAAAGGTTCGATTTCAAAAGTTTCCTCATCGGTAAGTTTATATCTTTCGCAAAGCTGTTTATGTGCTTCATGGTTAAGAACATCAGCAAGACGGGCAGCAAGAGTTTCGATATCAAGAATATCGTCTTTTACTGCTCCGGTAAACGCAAGATGTTCACCGACGGTCTTGTCTTCAAATTTAGGCCAGAGAACGCCGGGCATATCGAGCATATCTATTCCTTTATCGAGAGTAACCCATTGTTTTCCGCGGGTAACGCCGGGTCTGTCTTCAACTTTTGCGCGTTTTCCGCCGGCAATTCTGTTGATGAAAGAGGATTTTCCTACGTTAGGAATTCCGACAATCATCATACGGATCGGTTTGCCTTCCATTCCTTTTCTTGCGCGTTTTTCAAGTTCGTTTTTAAGAACTTCGCGTACAAGAGGAGCAAGCTTGTTGAGTCCTCTTCCGCTTCGGCAATCGGTCGCAAGTGCACGGATCCCGTTGGATTTATAATATTCGATCCATTCCTGAGTAATGGTTTCATCCGCCATATCGCATTTATTGAGTACAACAACACGCGGTTTTCCGCCGACAAGGCTTTTCATTTCCGGGTTGCGGCTTGAAAAAGGCACCCTTGAATCGGTTATTTCAACAACAACGTCAACAAGCGGAAGATTTTCTTTCATTAAACGGCGGGTTTTGGCCATATGTCCGGGGAACCACTGGATATCAACCTGTTCCATAAGGCAAAATCGCCTCCTTTCAAAAATATACAATAATCTAATATATATTATACCATATAATTATAAGGCATTGCAAGCGGCATATTTATGCGTTTTTTTGAGCGCCATGGCGCAAAATTCTTTTTATTTACGCCAATTTTACGCCAATCAACGCAAAAAAGTCCGAAGTTAAAATTCTGCTAAAAAAAGAGCTGTTCGCAGAACAGCTCTTTTTTTATTATTTGATTTTCGAAATATCGACCCAGATTGCCGGGCGAACGGCGCAAATCGTTTCGACCGTAAGTCCGTCGTTTGCGGCGCCGCCGAAAAAATTCTCGTTGCAGTAAAAGATTGATGCCATATCCTGGCCAAGACCGGGCGAACGCAGCCACCACCACCAGCAAGGACCTTCCTCGACCCGGAATGTATAATACCAGATTTCTTTGTTCTGGGCATATCCTGTCATTCCGGTTTTTTCTTCGGATTCCGCCGGGAAATATTCGTTCGCTTCGTCATAGCTTAAAAGGAAGACCTTATCGGTTGTGGCGTTTCCGCCTTTTGCTCCGCCGAATCTTGTGTTTTTCGGGTTATCAAGTTTTGTGCTTGCTATTGAGGAAAATTCCTTCGCGGAAAAAGCTTTTTCCGCAAATTCGCCGTTGAGCCATGCGCGGATTGTGGAATTTTCCCATGTTACGTCTTCCCTTTCCGTGTTATAAGGCATTGCGTCAAGGCATTTTTCGCTTATCAGAAGAATTTTTCCGTCCTTTTTATCAAGAACTTTCCATTTTGATGAACCGTGGTAGCTTCCGAAAGTTACGGTATCGCCAATTTTTGCGTTTTTAAGTCCGGATTTCTTTTCGGAATCATATTCTTTGAGAACCTCCGTGGCTATTGAACCTTTAAGCATTTTAAAAGTTTCGGAAGAAAAAACGTCTCTTTCTTCCGTTCCGTCGGAAAGGCGTTTTCCGAAGATTATATTCCCGTCATAATATTCATAGAAATCATATTCCGCTTCGGTAAAAATTTTTCCGTCTGTTGCAACGGCTCCGTATTTTTCATTTTCTCCCCTTGCGGCATAAACTCCGCCGGTTTGTATATTGCTTTCGCCAAGTTCACCGGTTCGGACGTTCATTCCTCCGGAAAGAAGTGCGATTTTATACGAAACCCAGACTCCGTCGGAACCTGTTATATCCGGAACGGCGCAGTCACCGTTAAGACCGCCGTATTTTCTTTGAAGATGGATTCCGGTATCATAGGTTCCAAGTTCGTTTTTATTTTCGGCAAGAACGGTGAGTTTATAGGTTGCGGTTTTGTCGCTTGGCTGCGCCGCAGTTCCTTCAATAAAATCCTCCGGACGGTCGATCCAGAAAATCAGAGTGCGTCCCTGCTTCGTTTCAACGTTAAGAATCGGGTTGTAATCCGGATTACGGAGATGATTTTTCGGTATGCTCCAATCCGTTCCGAAGCTTTCGGGAAGTCCGTAGGAAGTTCCGGAAGCATTTACGGAATTTGTTTTCGCTTCCCTGTTTGGGTCGGTCAAAAGATAAAGCTTTCCGCCGTTTTTTATAAATTCTTTCAGAACGGAAACGTCAGCCGCCGTTGCGAGATTATCCAGATCTTCGTCGGTGGGTTCCATAAAAGTTGTGACATAGGGGTTTCCGCCGCTTGCAACGGTAAGAAAAATCACTTCGAGATTCGGAAGCCTTTTTATAAAACTCAAATCCGAAATGTTTTCGTCGCTTATCTGAAGGGTATCTGCCGGACAGCCGTTTATTGCGGAAAGTTCATCCTCGCCGATGTTCGAAAGAGTAAGCTTCGATAAATTCACTTCATTAAGAACGGAAAGATTGCATCCGCTTGCTCTCACAGTAATATTTTCAAGGTTTGAAAAAGTTTTAAGAGGCACAAGATCCGCCATACCAAGAATTTCGATATTGCGGACGCTTTTGCAATCCGCGAAAAGCGAAAGATCGGTCTGTCCGTAAACGGAAACAGATTCAAGATTTCCCGGTAAAATAAGTTCTTCTACTTTTCCAAGCAGTGTGAACTGTTCAAGATTTTCAAGCGCTGAAATATCAAGTGTTTTTACGCTTTCGGTAATTTCTATATCAAGATTCTTTACATTTTTAAATTCCGGAACTAAAAGCTCTTCTCCACTGTTAAGATATATTTCAAGTTTTTCCGCTTCGTCCGGGTTTTCAACGGTATTGAGATTTGAAAAATCCGCAATTCCGGAATATTTTGCGGTAAGAACTCCGTCAGAAAACACGATTCCCGTTCCGGGTATTTTCAAATTTTCCTCGACTTCATTTTCGGAAATAAGACTTATAATTGCTCCGCCGAATTCTTTGTTTTGCGTAAGATAAAAATCGTCCGAAACAAGGGTTGCCCCATAAATTACGTTAAGATTTTCCCTTTCGGTTTCTTCGATTACGATTTTTCCCAAAAGGGGCTCGGGATTTTCTCCGTCAATATATACTGCAAAATTTATTTCGGCTTTTTCAACTCCGCCGATTCCTTCGCCTGAATACGGAAGCCATTGGATCATGTTGCTTTCGGTTATATCAACTTTATAATCGCTTGCAAAACCGGGTTTATCAACGTCAACAAGATTTCCGTCCCGGGTTCCTGCGGAAACTTTCGAAAAATCAAAATCCAGTTCAAATTCAAACCAAGGACTCCTCGAACTCATTGCCGGGGCATATTCCCAATAGACTTTTTCCCCTTTTATCTCTCCCAAAGTCTTCGGAACAATTCTGTAAATGCTCCAGACCATATATTCTTCCGAAGCGGGTTTTATCGGGTCTATATCAACAAGCCAGAGTTCCCCATCCATTGAAGCGATGAATTTCCCTTCTTCAATTGGCTGGTAATATCTGCTTTGATACCGGGAAATATCCGGGAAATCAATCCCAGCTACAAAAAGTTCCTTCCACTCCTCTTCGGAATAGGGAAAATCCTGCCACTTCCATTCAGAAACCTTTATTGTATCGATTTTTGCGTTGGTTTCAGTTTCCTGAATAACAAAAGTGCCGTCGGTTATGCGGTATCTTTCATCCGGAATTCCGAAGAAGGAACTCAAGGGATTTATATAAATCTGCTCCGTCGGAATATATTCCGTTTTTTCAAGTTCGGAAGGATATTCGAAGGCAAGCTTTCCGTCAGAAAGTGTGAATTCCGCCACAAGAACAAAGGATTCTGCATCGGAATTTTCGGAAATTCCCCTGTATTCAAAAATGCGGAGAATCCTGTATTTTCCGTCCGGAAGTTTTCCGTAGGATTCTTTAATATCGTTTGTAAACGGAGAAGTTCCCTCTTCTGGAGTGACTTTCAGCGTTACTCCGGCCATTCTCATATCGGAAGTTTCCTCATCAAGAACCGGAAGTTCGTACCATTTTTCGTCCTGCTCAAAATGGAGCTTGTAACCAACGCTGTAAACAACGTTTTTTTGCGTTCCGTTAAAAACTTCCGTTGTAATCTCTTTTTCCGATGCGGCGGTTACTTTCATGCTTACGGTTTTGCTCGTATCGGAATAATCCGGAAAAATCATATTCGAATAATCTTCCAAAACAGGATTTTCGGTTGTTTTCGGGTTATAATTTACCGCTCCGGTAAAAGTACATCCAACCGCGATAAGCGCAATTACAACAACAAGAACAGCGGTTATCCAAAGCATTTTTGGCTTCTTGGCAATAAGAAGAATACGCTCCTTGATACTGCTTTTGCTTCCGGTCATTGTGGTTGCGGCGGAAAGGATTCCAACCGCAGGTTTTTCGCAGGTCAGATTTATAAGAGTGCGACCGTATTCAATACGTTCTTCCTCACCGATTCTTTTTATTGTATCTTCGTCACAGGCAAGTTCTGAATCCCTCATGGAAAGGAAAGCAGAAAGCCATACGAGAGGATTATACCAATGTAGCGCAAGACAGAAACATCTGAGCACCGACCAGATATGGTCGCCGTGGCGGTAATGGGTTGTTTCATGCTCGAGAACATGGCAAATTGTTTTTTCGTCTTTAAAAACTTCTTCGGTTACATAAATCGCAGGTTTTGTCGCCCCGAAAAGGCAGGGCGTTTTAACTGCGGAGCTTTTGTAAACCGGAAGCCATGCTTTTGTTCCGGGAACATATTCACGGGTGGTTTTAAGCTTTTTGCTGAAACGAAAGTTTGAAACCGCAAAAACAGCTCCGAAAACGACAATTCCGCCTATCCAGAGCGGGATAAGAATATCTTTTGCGCTGATAACACGGATTTCCGGTTCAGTTACGAAACCTTCTTCACCAACGGTTATATTGGTTTCGGGTTCGATATGCTCAATATTATCGTCAAGAATAAATATATCTTCATCCGGAATCGCAGGAATTACTGTTTCCGGTTCATAAGGCTCGTAAATTGCCGGAGGCGCAACAGTTTCTTCCCTTTTCTGAAGAAGGTTGAGCACTGATGCAGGGCTTTCAAAAACAGAAAAAGGCAAAATAAGCCTTATGAGCACCAATCCCCAAAGGGCATACTGCAATTTAAGACTGATCTTTCCGCGCAAAACAAATCTGAGCACCGCAATTATTACGATGAGCACGGACGATGTTATGATCCACTGAGTCATTTCTGCGCCTCCTCTGCTTTTTGTAAAATTGAATAGAGTTCGCCGATTTCCTCCTTCGAAAGTTTTTCCTTTTCAGTAAACGCGCTTACAAGCATCGAAAGGCTTCCGTTATAGATCCTTTCGAGGAAGTTTTCGGTTTCTTTTCTTGCGGCCGCTTCCCTTTCAACAAGAGGATAATACATATTCATCTCGCCGCTTTCGTCAAGGCGTATAAGCTCCTTTTCGGTCATTCTGCGAAGCATTGTAAGAGTTGTACTTCTGCTCCAGCCAACGCGGTTTTTGAGGTAATCAACTGCTTCTCTGCCGGTTCTTGGAGAAGATTCCCAAAGGCATTCAAGAACATACCATTCGCTTTCGGTGAGGTTTATATTTTTATTATCCATAAGGCGTCACGCTCCAATATTGTTTACTTTGTAAACACAGTATAACACGTTGTGTTTACATTGTCAACACTATCCGAAACAAAAATGCCCTGCCTTTATTCCGGCAGAGCATTTTCTCAACTGTAAATCTCTTTTTTTACTAAGTCCGTTCCGTTTTTAAAACTTTCAAAAATCTCTTCAGAAACATTTGCAGAAAAACAGAATCCGTCCTCAAACCAAATAATTTTAAAAGCTTCCTGCTCCCCTGTTTCCGCTGAATAAACAGCAGAAACATAAGAACCCGGCCTTTTCTCAATTTCAGAATAAGTGAAATTCAATGAATTTTGTAAAAATTTTTCGGCATCGGTTACTTTAAATGGCCATTCAAGTTTAAAACTCTCCTCAAGATTTTGCGAATTTTCAAAACTATAAGTAATGTAGCTTCCGTGAATTTTTATAGAATTGAGTTTGTATTTTTCCGTAATATTTTCGGGTACGCAAAGGCTGATTCTTCCGTTTTCATCTGTAAAAAATTCGCAAAGTTCCGGATTTACGGAAAGATATCCGGCAAGTTCTCCGTAAGAATAAAAAAAGCCCTCTTCGCTCGCTGAACTTTCCGAAGTAATAACTGTTTCCGATTCAATTTTTGATACATTGATATCCGTCTTATCCGTTTCGTCAGTTACAGAGCATCCTGCAAGACAGAAAACCAATAAAATACAAAGCAGTTTTTTCATTCCTATGCCTTTCCTAAAAAATTATTTTGCTTCCCTTACAACAAATTCATCAAGCGAAACTCCGAAGAAATCCGCCATTTTAACAACCGTTTCAAGGTCTGGAACAGCTTCACCTGTTTCATATTTGCTTACGGAAGTCTGGGAGATGTGAAAAATTGCTGCAAGTTTCCCTTGGGTCATTTTTCTTTCCCGGCGCAAACTTTTAAGCATTGTTGTCATTTTTATCAGTCCCCTATACTTTCGATTTTAAGGCTTTCAACAACACATCTGAAATATCCCGGACGGAGAACCATTGTACGGCGGATTTCCGGTTTTTCCGAAAGAATCATGTTATCTTCATCATCCATATTGTAAACATGGGATTCAATTACAGCGGTTATTGTTCCGTCGCCGTTATCGGTTACGGAAACAACGTTTCTCTTTTCATCTGTGTAAGCAGTAACGCCGTAACCTCCGTAAATTATAATTTCGCCTTTTTCTTCGTCGAATTCATAATTGACGCCGGTTTCCTCCATAATAAGTCCATTTACAATGACATACTTCCAGAGAATTGTGTAAATATCCGCCATTGGTATATGGTACTTTCCGTCGCCGTAATCATACCATTCAGATCTCGAAAGATCATCATAATGTTCCGCTCCGCAGAAACTGAAAATATACATAAAAATATTAAACAGTGTTTCGCTGTTAAGTTCTTTGGAAGATTCAAATCCTTTAAAATCTTTTCCTTCTCCCCAAGAACAGCAGAGCATAAGTTCATCGAGGAAGAGAATATAATCGTCGCTTTTCCGGCTAATCAGCGCTTCCGCGGATATATCGTAATTACACTCCGGATAGGTCAGAACGTCGGGATTTTCCCGAACTATTCTTTTTTCAAATTCCTTTGCCGCGGCGATTGTTCCTTCGGGAAGGATATAAACTTTTGACAAATTGTCGTTTTTGCCATATTTCAAAAGCGCAACTTCATTATCCGGATAAAATCCCAAAAACATTAACGTTCCAAATTCGGATTGCAGCTGAATTTGAGAGTTGATACCTCCCATTAATTCGGAAGTATATTCAATCCAGTTTTCCGGCTTGATTATTGAAAGCCATTCAGCAAGTTCTTCATCGGAAAAATCATGATAGAGATATATTCCGTCTTCGCTGTAAAGGGTAATTTTGCAATAATTTTCTGCTTCTGGTTCCTTTTCTGCCGAAAAAGCTTTTTCAGCAAGTTCTTTGCGGAAATCTTCAATTTCAAAAGCCACTTCTTCCGGGGCAAAATATTTTTTCTGATATTTCTGTCCAACGCCCCATTTTATAACGATAAGAGTCTTTCCATCAACCGGACTTACATAAAGAGTTCCGTTTTTTCCGGGAGATTCCAGCATATTTGTCGGAGAAAGCATTCCGCCTTTTCCCTCATAGCCTTCCGGAACTTCCGTCCAGTTCTCCTGCTGGAGAATTTCGGTAATCCTGTTTATTTCGTCATCCCTGAGATTAAGAAAATCTTCTTCTGAATTTTCTTCCCCTTCGCATATTTTCATTTTGTTATATGACGTAATAAGCGGTTCTTTCTCTTCTTCCGGTATTTCGGTATTATCTTGCGAATCATCTGTGTTTTCCTCTTCGGAAACAACAAGTTCGCTGTCATTCTCAATTGGTTTTGTCGGGTCAACGATTTCCACATTCCATTTTGAGCACGCCGTGAGCATCATTGTAAAAATGAGCACGAGGCAGATTATTTTCTTCATTCAATCACTCTCTTTCGTAACAATCGAGATATTTCCAGCGGCTTTTATAATCGTATATTTTATCCTCTTCAAATTTAATCCTAAGTTTTCTGCTTCCGATATAATTTCCTTCCGAATCGATTATATCATAGTAAATCGAGAGGGTATCGTCCCGTTCGTAAACATAGGTCACAACCGGATATCTTTCTTCGCCGAAGCAAAGGTCTTCCGGAATAATATAATTTCCCGTTTTGGAATTGTAATAAGGAAGCTCATGGAGTCTGTCTTCCTGATCTTCGGTATAAACCATTGCAAATCTTTCAAACTCCCCGCCTTCCGGATTCTTGGGCATGGTGCTTTCCGTTCCGTAATATGCGTTGAGATATCCGGCGTTTGGATAATGGTTATAACGCCATGCACAGCCTGCGGCAAAAAGCTGCTCTGCAGAAACCTCGTTTATATCAGACCAGGGTTCTCCAACTGCAAGATAATGGATAGGCGCAATATATTTCTGCATAATTGCAAAATATTCTCCTTCCATATTTACCGGAAGTTTTTCGGAAGAAGCGATATATATTTTACCTTCATCGGTCTTTTTGAAGTTAACTTTATATCTCGGAAGCTTATTTTCAATAAAATCCATGGCAACCGGATCATCTTGAAGTTTTTCATAGTCATAATTAAAATCCGCATACCATGCGCCGGGTTCCATTCCGTAATCGCCCATCCCGATATAGACATAGGCAACTTCCGCTTCATATCCTTCGGCGGTTTCCTTTACGTCAAAAATATAAGGGATGAACGCAGCCCAACCACCCATATGCGGCGGAGTATAAACTCCTATTTCTGCGTGATATGTATAATGGTTTACCGAAACATGGTTAACTTTTGCCTCCGGGCCGAAGACCTCTTTAATGAATTCCTCAACCCATTCCTGCGGAATAAAATCATCCATAACAGCTTCGCTTATTGCTTTTGCGGCAGGAGTATATTCTTCGGCATAAATTGTTCCTGTGCAGTCAAGCATATCCGTTGCTGCGGAAACCTTAACTCTGTCGCTGATTTCATTAGAATTTTCAAAAGCACCTGTTCTTCCCGCGGCCAAAAGAAGTATATCCATTCCCTCCGGACGGAGAGTTACGGAATCATCATATGCTTTTGTAAGGAAGTTCACGTAATCGAATACAGGAATCGGGTCTTCTTTCCAGGAATCGTCATAAGGAAAAGTTGCGCGAAGTTCCGCATATTCCTCGCCGGTAATTTCCGCATAAAGTTCAACCGGTTCAAAACTTCCGTAACCGTCATCATTGAGTGTAACAAACTCGGTTTTGAACTGTTTTCCGCCATCAAGTGTAAAACCAACCGGAGAATAACCTGCGCTTTGGGAAAGGGTCATTGCGATGGAATTGAGAAACTCATCGTGGTTTTTCTCGTTGGAAAGATAGTTCCAGAAAGCATCGGTGGTATCATAAAAATCCACCACAGCCATGTTTTTATGTACACTTACGGAAACTTTAAAGCTTTCTTTATCAACATAGCTGTTAAGACGGTTTACCGTTTCATTAACAAGCTGGTTGAGGGTCGCTTTGGAATCTTCAACTTTATATTCAAAAACCTCGTATTTGCACTGGTAAGGCTCATAAATATAAATCATCGGGAATTTGTTTACCCAAAAAACTTCTTCAGATGAAAAATCCGGCTCTGCATTTTCAAAAGGGTCATAATAAAGGATTTTATAACGCAGAAGTCCGGTTGCGTCAATGCTGAGCATATCTTCGGTAATAGGATAAACCGGAATCATTTCTTCGCCCTCTTTATCAATATCAGACTCCCCGGAAATTAAATCCGCAAGGCTTTCGGAAGGTTTTTCCGTTGGGTCAACGATTTCCACATTCCATTTCGAGCACGCCGTAAGCATCATTGTAAAAATGAGCACGAGGCAGATTATTTTCTTCATTTTTTCACCTTCGTTCAGACTTTTTCAAAGTTTATGTATCTCAAAAATTCCTCGTTAACAAGTTCAAAATTCATTCTGTATCTGTCGCCTTCCATGAGTTCAGGGTCGCCTTCGGAATTTGCTCCGTAATAAAGGAGTGTAAATTCAACGGAACAGGTATTTTCGGTAATGGTTGTAACCAAATCCTTTGCGTTATATCCATTTCCCATTCCCCACTCAAAGCCGGTTAAAAACCAATCGTTTTCGGGATCATATTCAAAATTGCTTCCGAAATCATATTCAAAATCTTCGATTCCGAAAATCTCATAAACCACACGTTCAATTTCTGCAATCGGAAGATAATAAGAGTGTCCTTCAATCATTCCGAAAGAACCGATATAAGGGGTGTACATATCAAAGTTTTTTGCTGAACCTGCAAAAATTGCCGCATGCATAACAAAATTTGCCACAAGGTTATCTGTAACTTCAATACTTTCGCCCTCAAAGTTCTTTTTGTTCATAACCTGAAGAAAATGTCTTACAAGGGACTGCGCCTGCATTTCAAAAGATGCTTTTCTAAAAGGTTCGGAAGCTTCGTTTGAAACAAGGCGGAGGAATTTTCCGTCATCGTCTTCCATAACGTCGAAAACCATTTCGGAGAGCACAAACTGTTTTCCAAGTTCATCCTGCCATACAAGAAGCAGCATTTTTACAGAAAATCTGTTTTCGGAAATATTGACGGGGTGACCGTAGCTTATAAGCTTGTTTGGCATTCCGCCGCCGGCGGTTGACATTTCGTAGCAATCTGTTTCAGGGTCAAAAGTCGGAATATTTTCGTCCGGGGTGTAATCAACTCCAAAATATTTAAGAAGATATTTGTTTCCGAGTCTTTCCGGAACGCGGAAGAAAAAGCCTTCCTCATCCATTGCTTCTTCCCCAACTGCTTCATAAAGTTCCTGATTAAAGAACCAAAGACAGCCGTAATCCACAAATTCTTCGGTACATTCAAAAGATTTTGCGCCTTTCCATCCGGAAAGCAAAACCATATCCTCATATCCTTCTTCGGAATAGAAGAAATTTTCAGCTTCATATTTTTCAACTTTTTTTGCTTCGTAAGGTTGTTCCGTCTGTTCTTCCTGTTCCTTTTCTTCATTGTCTTCCGTTTCCGATTCGGAAACAACAAGTTCCTGTTCATTTTCAACCGGTTTTGTCGGGTCAACAATTTCAACCTTCCATCCGCACGAGGCAAGAAATATCACAAGAATTAACATTATAATTACGGTAAAAACTGTTCTTTTCAAAGGAAAACACCTCCGTTTTTCGAAAAATGGGTACACTAACCAAAAGGTGCGGAAAATCCGCCCTTTTGGTACAGTTTTTTAATTAAATTTCAATATCCGATCACCAGGCATTTGCCTGTAAAGTATGATCCCTTTCCGGTCTTGCATCAACGGCATAATTGGTTCTTCCACCGCCGTTTCTGTAATGATAGCTGAAATAAACAAGACCGTCATGATAGTTAACGCTTCCGAAATATCCGTCGGATGAAAGTCCGAGATTAAAGTTGGAAAGGATTTTTTCCTCATCGAAAGTACTCATCCAGAACATTCCCGTTTCAAGGTCCTGATAAAGCATAAGGTATCTTCCGCTTACTGTTTTGTCTTCGCCTATAAAACCTTCTGTTCTGATTCGATTTTTGGAAAGCGTGCCTGCATCAATTTTATTTACGCAAACCGTTGCATCCGCACCAGCGGAAACATCATAGAAATTGATGCTTGCTCCGTTATCGATTATCATCGTTTCGGAATCAAGGAACCAAATCTGAGGATAGCTGTATTGCTCGTTTGCGTCGGAATCTTCAATCTTCTTGATGGTTTTTGTGTCGCCGTAATAATAATAAGCAGCTATTTCTTCTTTATGTCCGCCGCCGTTTTCGCTTACATAAAGACAAAGGTCGTCTTTTCTTCCTTCGTCAAGTTTTACGATAGTGTTTCCGTCGATATGGTAAGTCCATTTTCCAAAATAATCGTAGGATGTTATGCAGATTGGTTCGGAAATTCCGTTTACTTCAAACACTCTTTCAAAATTCGGATCAAACTGAAGCATACGTTTTTCTTCTGGGAACCAAAGACCCCTTGTTACAGCATATTGGGTCTGGTAATGTTCTGCCCCACTCATATCTCCTATACGTACATCCGCTTCAAAAACTTCAAAAGTTGAACTTTGGAAATCTTTTACCGGAACATATCCGTTGTTTTGCCAAACCGCGGAATAATCCTCATGTGTGCTTACAACAAGGCGGTCAAAATCTTCGGCCTGTTCGGTTTTAAGAACCGCAAAACGTTCCGGCATATAAATTTCGCGGAAGCTGTAAGTATATGGATCATATGAATATGTAAGTTCGTAATAGCAATCCTCATAAACGATTTCCCAATCGGTTATTTCAGGATAGTTTCTTGTAAGTTCTGCAAGATATGCTTTACATTCAAGAATAGAAGGAATCGGCTCTGTGGGCATTTCTGTCTGCGTTTTTCCGTCATAGGTTACCCATCTGTCCCAATCTGCTTCGCTGATAAACGGGAAAGTTCCGTTTTTCTTCGGCCCTTCGACAACAGGTCTCGGGTCGTTTTCGGAACCCATTGTTACATAATAGGAATCATCGTCCATCCAGTTTACTTTATAAATGATAAATCCGTCGAAAAGTCCGGTTTTGCTGTTATAAGTTATCTTTGCATGATATTTATCAGTACTTTCGGAAAAATCGGCGTAAATTTCAGGGTTGTTCCATTCATAAGTCTCTTTGACCATAAAGAGAATTTCGGTTTTCTCGCCGAGCTTAACTGTCTGGAGTTCTTCCATTGAAACGGAATATGTTCCGCCGTTTATGATAATATTGTTTTCTTCGTAATATTCTTTTTTACCTTTTGCAAGAGATTTTATATATTCAGCAGTTTCATCAGAAAGGATATCTGTGTAATATCCGTGTTCATGATAACTTATCTCTGTAAAAGCAAACTGAACAAGTCTTTCGGCTGTTGTGTGAATTTCAGTGTCGCTCATAACCGGAAATCCGCTTTCGGAAAATTCTTTTTCCGTTTGCTCTTCCTGTTGATTCTCAACAATATTTTCCGCTTCGTTGCAGGCGACCATTGTTCCACTGATGAGAATAACTATTGCGGCAATAATGAAAAGAGCAACACCCCTGTGTGTTTTGGGGTTGAGAACAGCAGCAAAACGGCTTTTAAGGAACTTTTTACCACCATAGAAACTTGTTGAAAGAAGGAGCGGGCTGTTCTGTCCCCTTCTCATAATGTTGAGAATTGTGGCGCAGTATTCCTGTCTTCTGTCGCCTTCCATTGCTTTAACTACTGCTTCGTCGCAGGTTATTTCGATATCTTTTTCTGCGTTGCGGCACATAAAACCGATTGCCGGGTTGAACCAGTGGATTGAAGCTGCAAGCATAAGAAGGAATTTATAGCCGATATCTCCGCGTTTATAATGGGTAAGTTCATGGCGGAGAACGAATTCATATTCTTCCGGAAGAAGTGCTTCCGAAGGAAGCAAAACCCTCGGTTTTGCAAAACCGACCATCATCGGGCTTTTGATAAGGCGGTTTTCGTAAAGTTTGACTTTTTCCGGAATGCCCATCTCTTTTTTGAGTTCTTCAAAAAGACTAAGGACAAATTCATCTTTGATTTTTCTGTTCCAAAGTTTTGAACGGATGGTAAAACGAATATACATCGCAATATTCCAACCGCAGACTATTACAGCACCGGCAATCCATATCATCGCGCCCACAAAAACTATCGGGAACACGAAAACTTTCGGTTCTGTTTGTTCGGTTTCGGTATCCGTGCTCAAAACAGGTTTCTGCGGTTCTGCAACAATATCTTCGTGCTCGAAATTATTTTCCTGTTCCGGTTCGGTGCTCAAAGGCGGTTTTACAACCGTTTCTTCCCTGTTCTCCGCCTGAGTTATAATCATTTCGTGCGGAGGAAGATCCACCTGAATCGGTGCGGAAGGCAAATCGATTTTTATCGGGAGAACAAGATATATTGCAAGGAATATCCAGATCCAATAACGCCATTTTTTGCGGAACTTGTTTTCGGCAAGTTTTGATATAAGTAGAATCGCAGCCATTGCCGCGGTTGAAGTTATCGAAATTTCAAGAACGTTTATAAACAGATTTTCAAGCAAAAGTTCCGCCCCCTTTCTTTAAAAAACATCTTCATTATAATAGTGTCGATTTTAACGGTTTTTCTTCGCTTCGTCGATAAATTTCTGAAGTTCATCGAGTTCGCTGTCATTGATGGTGTTGTTTTCATAAAGATTTGCAACAAGGGATTTTACAGAACGTCCGCAAAATTTTCCAAGGACGCTGTTGCTTTCGAATTCAAGATATTCCTCTTCGGAAACAAGAGGAGTGTAAAGATTGGTTTTTCCGCCTTCAGTCTTTTCGCATTTAAGAAAACCCTTTTCGGTAAGGCGGGAAAGGAATTTGAGAACGGTGGGTGCCTGCCAGTTCTTTTCAGAAATTTTTTCATCGATTTCAAGACGGGAAACCGGTTTTCCCGCTTCCCAAATTGCCATCATGATTTCGAGTTCGGAATTAGGAAGATGAACGAGTTCTTTTTTGTCAGCCATTTTAAAAATCTCCTTTTTATAATAATGTCTAATACAGTTCAATTCTACATCCGTCTAATTAACGTGTCAAGAGATTTTAGAAAATATTTTTACGTTTGTCTAAAATATTTTAAAATTTTCATTCCGAAACATAGCTTACGTAATTATATCCGCCATCCGGAAGAAGTTTCACTGTAAGAATCATGTTGATATCATCTTCAAAGGAATAATCAATGGTGAGATAAAAATTTATAAAATCGCTGTTTTCAGCAATACTGTTTACAAGAATATAAGGCACATCACCAATTCCGCCGTGACCGTCAATAAAATAGCAATTCTGTTCCGGATAATAAAAATCTGAAACCCTTAAACTTTCTGCGGTTCTTCCGAAATATTTAAAAACTTCACTTTCAAAAAAATCTGCAGAATATGCAAGAACGTTTCCGTTAAATCCCGGAATCGAAACTTCAGTTCTGTCTTCAACAGAAGTTATTGATTCAATCCAGGAATAAAAGCTCTTCGGATCCTCGACAGAAAAATCCGAATATCCATCTTCGTTATAATAAAAACTGATTCCCTTTCTTGCGGCAAGCTTTCCTTCATAATTGATTATTCCGCCGAAACTGATTAACATTTCTTCATAAAGAGCCTGTTTTTCGTCCTCGGTTTCAGTTTGCTCAATTTCCGAAACCTGTTCGGGAATTTCCACAACAATGTTTTCTGCTTTTTCCTCCGGAACTTTTACCGAACCAACGATTTCGTAAATTTTTTCATCAAGTCCGCAACCGGAAAACAATAAAACAATAACAATTGCAAAAACAATAATCTTTTTCATTTTAAAAATCTCCTTTATGCATTTGTCTAATGTATTTTAATTTTACATCTGTCTAACTACCATGTCAATAGATTTTTAAAAATATTTTTACAATTGTCTAAAATATTCCGTATGCGAATAATCTTATTGAATTTATACCTTAAAATGGAAAAATTTTTCAACCGCTTAAAAGTGGAATTTCCGCAACTCCGGGTTGCGAAGCCAAAAAAGCGCATTTACCGAAAGGAAACGCGCTTTTTTATTATAAATTTATTCAGCCGAACGTGATTTTGTTTTTGTATTTGCAACAAAAAACCGGCTGTCAACGGTTTTATCAATAAAGTTCTGTATGTATTCCAAATCAAACTGTTTGCCGTATTTTAATACTATTCCGTGCTGTGATGCCTGCAACGCAGTATAATTTTCAAGCATAACCAGTTGCAGATCGCTAAAGCCGTAACCGTATTGGGTAATAACGAAATTCAGCTTCGGAGTTGAAACAGACACTTCCCCGGTTGTATGGTTTTTTATTACAGTAATCTGTGCAACCCCGCCAATCAGATTTGCAGGATCAATCTGGGCTGAAACAAAATTTCCGAGAGAATAGAATACCAATGTTTCGCTTCCGCTTTCATTGGAAATATATTCAACGGGCTGAAGAACATGAGGATGAGTTCCGATTACAATATCCACACCCCAGTCTGCAAACTGCTGTGCCAGTTCACGCTGATATGTATTTGGCTTATTTGAACCTTCGTCGCCCCAATGAACTGAAACAACCACAATGTCCGCAGAATCTTTTAATTTTTGTATCTGTTTGTACATTTCTTCGGTATTATCGGTATAAATTACCATGTTTTCACGGTCTTCCGGTAAACGCAGACCGTTTGTATGCTGGGTAAAACCGACAAATCCGAATTTAATTCCGTTTATTTCAATAATAGCAGGCTCGCCGTATCCTTCCTCATCATCGTTTGCACCGATTACAGCGGAAATACCTTTTGTGTTTTTAAGAAGCCCAATTGTTTCACAAAGTCCCTTTGTTCCTTTATCGAGCATATGATTGTTGGCAATATTAATTACATCAAAACCCAATTCCGCAAGGTTTTCCGCCATTTCTGCCGGAGTATTGAACATAGGATATGTGGAAGGTTCCATACTTTTTGCCATCGGAGTTTCCTGGTTTATATATGCGATATCCGCAGCGGCAATCAGCTCCCTGATCTGCTCATAAACCGGCAGGAAATCATAACTTCCGTCATCTGTTCTTCCTGACGCCTGGTAATAAATCACGTCGTGGATAAGGTTGTCTCCGACGGCAAGCAAGGTTGCTTCGCTGATTATATCTTCGGGTGGTTCCGATTCTGTTAACAGAACCGAATCGGAGGAAATGATATCTTCTTTTTCAGGCAAAGGAGATTCTTTTTCGCTCTCCGCAGAAACCGAATTATTACAGGCGCAGCATATTAAAATTACAATTATTGATAACATCCACAGCAAACTTTTTTTCATAGCTTGTCCTCTATTCAGAAAAATTCCCACAGTTCGTTTATAATTGCATCGTTAACACTGTAAATATAATTCCACTCCCGCTCCGGATTTGCACCGTTACTGAGGAATACAACTCCACATTCCGTTTCCGGGTCATAAAACACGCAGGAAATTGCGCCATATGCGTTTCCCTGATGTCCGTATAAAGTCACTCCTTCAACAATATCGGAAGTTATTTGTACTGTAAGACCGCGGATTACGTTTGTTTCCGGGTCATAGGAACGTTTTGTATGAATATTATCTATGCTTTCCTGAGTAAGATAACGTTTTCCGTCAAAAGTTCCGTCGCCGGCAAGGATCATAGCGATTTTTGCAAGGTCGGGCGCACTTATATAGAGTTCTCCATGTCCGAGAAGATACATCTGCCCGATCGGAATATTGGTGCTGTAATAAGATTCCATTTTCCCCCATGAAATCGGGTCTGCGTTCCGAAATTCCGCGATATTTCCTTTGTCCTCAATATAATCGGTCATATAAGCGGCGTCAATTCCAATAGGTTCAAACAACGCGTCCCGCGCATAATCATAAAAGCGTTTTCCGCTTGCTTGTTCAACAGCTCCGGAAACAAGGCCCATGCCGATATTGCTGTAACAGTATTTTTCACCCGGCCGGTCTCCGCTGAAAATCCCCCGTTCTATAACCTTATCAAGCGAAGGAAAAGGTATATGTGCAGAAGCATATTCCCATCCCCTTCCGTCAACTATTCCTGAAGTATGAGCCATAAGCATTTCTATTGTTGTTGGAACTTCGGGATGGTACGGATTTTGCAGTGCAGGATTTATAATCTTTGCAATATCCTCTTCTATGCTCAGTTTTCCTTCATCCACAAGCTGCATCGCCAATACTGTTGTAACAAGTTTTGAGATGGATGCCACGCGGTATTTCGTATCGTCACAGGCTGGTGTTTTTTCATTTGTATATGTCCATTTTTCTCCGTTTTTGACAAGTCCGTTGCGGCGTGCAGTTCCGTAAGAATATGTATAGACTATCCTGTCTTTTTCAAAAGCCGCTACGCTGCAGCCCATTACGCCGTATGTTCCTGCGATTCTTTCAACAGCTTTATCAACTGAATCACGATTTTCTTCGAAAGTATTACGGTACACATATTCCTCTTCCTGAAAAATTTCCGTTTCAGGAAAAAACTCCTGCTCTTTTGATAAAATCTGTTCGTTTTGGATTATTGTAACGGTTTCAATCGGAACAATGTTTATTGAACCTGCTGTTAAAGATCCCGTACATCCCGAAAAAGAAAGCACCGCAAGAACAGCCAGCAATATTGAATTTATCCGCTTGAAATTTTTATTCATAACAGCACCTTCTCCTTAAAATTTATTTTATCCGCAACTTTATTTTGCTTCCCTTACAACAAATTCATCAAGCGAAACGCCGAAGAAATCCGCCATTCTTACAACGGTTTCAAGATCCGGAACAGCTTCGCCGGTTTCGTATTTGCTGACGGAAGTCTGGGATATATGAAAAATCTTTGCAAGATTTCCTTGGGTCATTTTTCTTTCTCTTCGTAAACTTTTAAGCATAGTCGTCATATTCTTTCACCTCTCTGTAATATAAGTAGCAAAAAACGCGGTTTTTGTTGCATTAATTCCAAAATTTTTCAAAAAAAGCGCACCGCCATAAGGTGATGCGCTTTTTTCTGTTATAAAACTGCTTAATAAAGCTCCGTTCCGCCCCATTCAACAAGAACGAAGCCTTTTCTTTCATAAACCGGAAGAACCTGCGGTTCGATTTTGATGGGTTCATCAAGTGCTTTCCACATCATATGTATTCTTATCATGGTATCCGGTTTGGGGTTAACGGTGAGTTTTGCGATTTCGGAATATTCCGCACCGCTGAAAGAGATGAGATTGTATTTATTTCCCTGCATTTTCGGAACCCAATAGGTAATGAAATCGTTGTATTCCCTTGGGGTAAGACCCATTTTCGCAAGGTTTTCCCGAAGGAAACTTTCAGTTTCACTGCCTTTTACAACAAAGCCTTTTTCATAAGTCCATTTTGGTCTTGCTGTTCCTTCCCAGAAAAGATAGTAATGAGTGGAATTATCCGCAAGATTTGTAAGGGTGCCGTCGGGCTTTGCAAGAACTCTCCAGCCGTTGTTGATAGCGGGATAGGTATAGGTGAGATTTCCGTCAAAATCAAGTTTTACGGAAACCTCGGTCTCCTTTTCGGGATAGAGATAGATTACGGGTTTACCGGTCATGGGGTTGGCAGGGCCGCCTTCGGCATAGTCAAGAAAAGCATCATAAGCGTTTGCCGGTACGGCAAGATTGTATCTCAGACCGTAATTCATATCGCTTGAAACCATTGTGATATAATTTTCCTCCGCAACGATTTCAAAAACCGTTCCGGTTGCAAAATAAATTTTGATTCTGATAAATTTATCGGTAACAGGTTCCGGCATTTTGTTTCCTGCAAAACGTTCCTTAATTGCGGAAACTTTTATATCGCTTTTGAAAATTGAGAAGAAATTATCGAAAGATTCGTCATCTTGGGTATATCTGTATTTTTCGCCGTTTACGCCGAAAACAACAACTTCCGTTACTCTTTTAGGACTTACAAGTCCGAACCAATAGGGAATTTTATAATCCGCTTTTTCAAATCCGGTATTTATTTTGTTGATAAAATATTCCCATGTATCGTCTTCAACAATCCACTGCTGTCCGCGTTTCCCTTCCGGAACGGCACTTCCCTTGAGGATAAATCCTTTTTCATAAAGCTCGAGAGTATATTTACTTCCGTCATCTTTCTTTATAAATTCAATTACATCAACTTCAGAAAGTGCTTTTCCAAGAGAAGAAATGTTTTCAATCGGATTTATCGTGAGATTCTGATAGATAAGAAGATCCCTAAGTTCATTTACCACATAGCTTGTTACAGCTGTTTTGGAAGCGTTGCTGAAAAGCGTTACAAAAGGTTCAATTTCGTCCGGGATAAGATGCGATTCTCCGGTTGTTGAGCCAACCTGACCTATGTCTTTTTCTTTGTTTATTAATTCATCCATCTCAAGCATGATATCCCATATTTCATCGCTGTAATCTGTAGCGTTGAAATAATAGCTGTTTTTTTGATCTTTTATGGAAATTCGGAGCGTATTGAGGTCAGAGCTTATAACGATATAATCGTTCTCGTTTGTAACTATATGGAATGCAAATCCTCCTGTTGTGGTAGGGTTCTGTGGTTTACCTGGAACTATATCTACTTTTCTCAAAAGTTCAAGGAGTTTATCTACCTGGCCTCCTCCTATTGTAACTGTTTTTCCGGAACCTGCAGGAGTAAAAGCAGCCATAAAAGATTTTATCTTTCCTGCGTTAAGATTATCAATAATTTTTTTAAAACTGTCTGCCTGTTCTTTGTCTCCCCATTCAATTCCGTTGTGAAGAAGCGAACTATCCGGGAAATATTTTCCGCCGCCTTCAAATTCATTGGAAACAAAAGCGATTATATCGTGTCCGATTTGCGGATTGGCTTCTTCAGGTTCTTCTTTTCCATATCCCAAACCGAGAGAAGGATTGTTCTCGTCTCCCAAAAGCAAATTCGTTCCGTGATTTCTTATATTGTAAAAAACATCTTTTATAAGTTCACCGTCGAAAACATAGGCATATTCTCCGCTTCTTTGAGAAAGAACAAGTCTTCCGTCGTAAGCTATTTTGTAAATTTCACCTTCGGTTTCAAAATATATTTCAATAAGTCCGCCGGTACTCGGATTAGGAAGAGGTTCAACATTTATTATATTTATTTCCTCAACATATTTCATCAAAAGACCTGCGCCGTCCGCATCCATCGCTTTAACAATATTTTCGTCACTTGGCTGCATTACAAAAGTAATTCCACCTGATTTGAGTTTTGTTGTGCCGGAACAAATGCTTTTAAGCAATATTCTGAAATATTCCGCCATATTTGCGTCGCCAAGGACCTCTTTTTCCGGAAAATCATTTGGAATATAGTCTTTTGCAGTACTTCCGGATACGATCTTTCCGGAAAATCCCGGTGTGTCCGGTTCTTCGGAAGAAGTTTCAAAAAATCCATTATCAATAAGAACTTCAACAATTCCGATATTTGCGATAATGCTGTAATCGTTTTCGTGTTCCGGAGCATATCTTCTTGCAATGTCTTCAAAAACATTTTTAAGACCGGGATAAAGTCCGCCGTAACCGTTTATATCTGCCCATTCAAAATCGGAAATCTGATATTCACCGGAATCCGGATTTTTTGAAAGAGTGAACTCCCAATAATCCCTTCCTCCGGGTTCCATTCCACTTTTGGTTTTAAAATTCCAAAGGTGGGAATAAACGAATTTATTTGAATCCCCGGAATATCTTTCAATTTCAATCTCAAAATCTGTTACGTAATCCCCTGCGCTTTCGAGTCTTTCTTTTGCAACTTCATATTTGAGATACTGCTCAAGTATATCAAAAGTTCCTTTTCCGTTATCGATAGAAGAGAAATCCGGAACTTCAAAAGTTACAAAAGCGCTGTTGTAAAGATAGAAAAATTCAACAACAGCTTCCGGAATTTCCGGGTTCTTGGCCGTATAATATTCAAGGTCTCTTAATTCTGCGTCAGAAGGATTTTCGATTACATCAAGCAAATTCGGATTTTCTTTTGCAACGGCAAGAATTACTTCTGCGGTTTTCAGCTGAACATCTTCTTTAACCTCAAAACTGAAAGTTGCGCTTCTTGAATCCTTAAATTCCTCATCAATGAAAACGCTTCTTGCAATTACCCATTCGCCGTAAACCGGTTCATTAAGGCAATATTCCGCCGGGACTTTGTCGCAGAAAACAACGGTCTTTCCCGGTTCGACCATAACTGTTCCGTAAGGGCTTTCAAATCTTTCTGTATATCCTTTTCCGTCTTTGGAACGGTCAACTGTTATATCAGAAGAAAGCCAAAGGGTTCTGTCGTCCGTATTGGTAAAACTGAGGTTTATTTCAAGTCCGTTTTCCTTGCTGAAACTTATATTATCTCCGCCGGTAACCTCGAAATAAACTTCTTCCGGTTCATGACTGATACTCGGATTTGTGAGAAAAATTGCGCCGAGTGCAACCGCCGCCATTACGCAGATTATAAGGATAAAAACTGTCGCTTTCTTAAAGTTCATTATACATTTCACCCTTTCTTTGATTGCACTTTCGCCGAAAGAAAGAACACCTCCATAAAGCGGGTTTGTTCCCTTTCCGGAAAGTGAAACAAGACTTTCGGCATATTCGCCGCGAATATCGCTTTCGGATTTTCCGAGAACTTCTTCATCGCAGGAAACTTCCATATCGCGTATGAACGCATCGTAGCAGATCCAGACAAGAGGATTGAACCAATGGACATAGAGAGTAAAACTTGCAATAAGTCGCCAGAAGTTATCTCCCCTGCGTATATGGGTACATTCGTGTGCGATGACTGATTTTACCTTTGCGTCGTCGTCAAGGTCAAAGTTCATCGGAAGAATGATTTTCGGACGAATCAAACCGCAAACTATCGGAGTTTTGAAGAAATCCGAAAGGCGGATATTTTCCGTATATGGAACACTTTCAAACTTTGTCTTTTTGAGCACCGCAAAATATCCGATTATTCCGAAAAGGAGAAGTCCCGCTGTTCCGAAAATCCAGACAGTTCCGAGAATCTGGTTCTTATCGATTTTCGCAACTGAAACGACCGGTGCGGAAGGTTTTTCCGGTTCGGTATTTGGTTTTGTCAAAGTCGGAGCATCCGTGTTGGGGTTATCCGCACTTGGATGGTTAAGAACGGGAAAATCAACTTTGGTGCCGCTGTTTTCGACGAAAATTACCGAAGTTCCGATATTTTCCGCAACAACTTCCGCTTTCGGAACATGATTAAAGAAACTCAAATCGCTTTCAAGGGAAAACGGAACCATAAGACGCAGGAAAACAAGCACCCATGCAATATAGAAAACCTTTCGCGGAACTGCCTTTTTGAAAAGCAAACGGAGTATAAGCAAAACCGCCATTATCGGAACTGCACCGATTGAAAGGTTAAGAATTTTTATAAAAAGATCCGCAATCACAAAATCACCTCGTTTCAAAATTCATGGAAAAGTAATTTATTTCTTTTCGTTGATGATTTTTTTGAGAGCCGCAAGTTCTTCTTCGCTTATGCTTTCATTTTCGAGGAATGCGGAGAAAAACGCGCTTGCGGAGCCATGGAAGAATTTATCAACAAGGCCTTTTGTTTCGGTGCGGCGAACTTCTTCAAGAGAAAGAACCGGGGTGCAAAGGAAATCCGGTTCGCTGCGTTCGATTGCACCGTTTTCAACCAGCGATTTAATAATTGTATAAGTGGTATTTTTGTTCCATTCATAACGTTCCGCAGCCATTACACAAAGGTTTTTTGCGGTGGTTGCACCGTTTTCCCAAAGAAGCTGCATTACCTTTACCTGGGAGTTGTTGAGCCTTTCTTTCTTCTCTTTCATATGTAAATCCTCCTTTGGACTAAATTTATAGTCTTTACAGCTTTAATATAGACTATTTTTGTAGTCTTGTCAAGACTAAATTTATAGTCTATTCTGAATGAGAATATTTTTCGTCAACACGGACATGGAATACTTTTATCAAAATAAAAAAAGACTCCCTTGCCAAATTGACAAGGGAGTTTTTTTGCAAATAACAAATTAGCGGACCTGTTTAACTTTAGCTGCTTTACCAACTCTGTCACGGAGATAGTAGAGTTTAGCTCTTCTAACACGACCATGACGTACGAGTTCAACTTTCTCGATCATAGGGCTGTGGATCGGGAAAACTCTTTCAATGCCGCAGCCGTGTGCTACACGACGAACAGTGAAAGATTCGGAAATACCACCATGCTGTTTAGCAATTACAGCACCTTCGAAAATCTGGGTTCTGTAGTGGTCTCCTTCTTTGAT
Organism: Oscillospiraceae bacterium; assembly: GCA_045631325.1. GTDB lineage: Bacteria > Bacillota > Clostridia > Oscillospirales > Ruminococcaceae > UMGS1668. Next base: position 11,325 of record JAZQUO010000017.1, on the reverse strand, counting down.
TTTGCAATATACCTTAACGGTATCACCGATTGCAACTTCGGGTTTGTCAGCTCTAAGGCAGTCCTGGGAAATAAGTTTAAGTGCATCCATTTTAAATATCCTCCTTATTGTTTTTCAGACATTCATACTCAATGGATACCATTGACAGAGGACTGTCCGCCCGACATATTTTTTGTCGTTCATGTCGCCGGGAATGCGACAGCGCCGTTTAGGCATACTAAACAGCCTTATTATAATACCATAAACAAAATATAATTGCAAGTATTATTTTCAAAAAATTCAGCGGAATTTTTCCATTTTTTCGTTATATACAGCCATTCTTTTAACTTTTATATCATCGGGAGAATAGCCTGCAAAATTTCTGAAAGCCGCAAAAACAAGGTCCGGATTGATGTTGAGTTCAACGCCGGAAGCGAGTCTTGCTCTGAGGCAGTATCTTCCCTCTTTATACTCAAGTTTTGAAAGTTTAATATGCGGCTTGATATCGATTTCCTTTTCTCCGCTTTTGGTCTTTTTTATTACAGCAACAGCTTCCCTGTCGAAACATCTGTACCATTCCGCAAGAGTTTCTTCAACATCTCGGCCTTCGGCTTCAAAAGAAATTTCATAATCGGCAAAACGAATCTGTTTTGCATCCATTTTCGGTTTTCCCGCCGCAATTGCCTTGAAACCGACCGGAAGAACCGCGTTTATTCTGTGAACAACTTCTTCATAAGGCATCGGAGAAACAAGACGGAAATCAACGCTTTCCGCAACACTTTCATAACCAAGAGAAAGCGGAAGAGCAAAAGTCAGATAGAGATGGGGATGAAATCCTTCGGTGTACCAGAAATCAATTTTGGAGCGTTTAAGAGCGCGCTGGAAAGCTCTCATAACGTCAAGATGGGAGATATATTTTGCGCTTCCGGTTTTTGTATAAAAAAGTCTTACGTCAATAAATTCGGTGACATTATTCAAAACAAGCGCCTCCCTTCAGACAGTTTGCTCCGCAGCCGGAACATTTCAGACGGCAGTTCGGGGTTGTAACGCTTTCGTGCGCCTTTTTATTTTCATTGATGATGAATTTCTTTGTAACGGCATAATCAAAAATATCCCAGGGCATGACTTCGTCATAGCTTCTGGTGCGGTTCGCGTAAAATTCCGGTTCAACGCCGCATTCCGCAAAAGATTCCATCCAGACATCGAATTTAAAATGCTCGTCCCAGCTGTCAAGGTTGCAGCCTTTACGCCATGCGGTTTCAATAACTTTGCCGATTCTTCTGTCGCCTCTTGCAAGAACCGCTTCAAGATAGGAAGTTTCCGCGTCATGCCAGTCAAGATTGATTTTTCTGCTGTGAACGGCGGAGCGCATAACTTCCTGTTTTCTGTGGAGCTCTTCCCTGGTATCCTGAGGTTCAAACTGAAAAGGAGTAAAAGGTTTCGGAACAAAACTTGCAACGCTGCAGGTTACCTGAACTCCCTTGCCTTTCGGTTTGTTGGGAAGTTCATAGAAGAGATTTACAACGCGCTGGGCAGTTTCAACTATTCCTCTTACGTCGTCATCGGTTTCTGTGGGAAGGCCTATCATGAAATATAGCTTTACAGCGGTATATCCGCCTTCAAAAGCTGTTTTACAAGTTGCCATGATCTCTTCTTCGGTTACATTTTTATTGATAACATCGCGGATTCTCTGGGTTCCGCCTTCCGGAGCGAATGTAAGACCGCTTTTGCGAACCTTGCTTATTTTCTGAAGGAGGCTTTCGCTGAAGTTATCGACGCGAAGAGAAGGAACAGCAAGATTTACATGTTCCTTTGGGGTCCATTCAAGAAGGTCATCAAGAAGAGGTTCAAGTTCGCCGTAGTCACTTGTGCTGAGCGAAGTGAGAGAAAGTTCCTCGTAACCGGTGCTGTCACAAAGGTTGTGTGCGTCTTTACAAAGAGTGCTGAAACGTTTTTCACGGACAGGACGGTATATAAAGCCTGCCTGGCAGAAACGGCATCCGCGGATGCATCCGCGCATAAGTTCAAGCTGGCTTCTGTCATGAACGATATCAATAAACGGAACAACGAATTTTTCAGGATAGAAAACCCCGTCAAGATCCTTGATAATGCGTTTGGTAATCGGGAGAGTTGCGGTTTCTTTTGCGGTAAATTCTTTTACTGTGCCGTCTTCATTATAAACAACGTCGATAAGCGAAGGAACGTAAACACCGGAAATCTTTGCCGCTTCACAAAGATACTGTTTTTTGCTCCAACCTTCTTTTTTTGCGGCTTTATAAAGATTTACAACTTCAGGAAGAACCTCTTCCCCTTCACCGGGCATAAAAAGATCGATAAAATCGGCAATGGGTTCCGGGTTGCAGGAACAGGGACCGCCCGCAACAACAAGGTTTTTAAGTTCGGTTCTGTCCTCTGCGCGAACGGGAATTCCCGCAAGGTCAAGCATATTGAGAATTCCGGTATAGGAAAGTTCATACTGAAGAGTGAAACCGATCATATCGAAATCTCCGACGGAATCACGGCTTTCAAGAGCAAAAAGCGGATATCCGTTTTCGCGGAGAATTTTTTCCATATCCATATCCGGAGCAAAAACTCTTTCGCACCAGACTTCCGGATCATTATTGAGAAGGCTGTAAAGTATCTTCATTCCGAGATGGCTCATTCCCACCTCATAAAGATCAGGGAAACAGAAAGCAAATCTTACGGAAACATCTTCTTTCTTTTTAACAATGCTGTTAAGTTCGCCGCCGCAGTATCTTGCGGGTTTCTGAACAAGGTTAAGAACTTTTTCGGGAATTGCAGGCAAAGCGATTCCTCCTTTCCTGTATAACTATATAAGTATAACATAACATTTAAATACTTTTCAAGTGCGGCAATTCATAAAAGCTCATTGAATAAAGATTTTCCGATGTTTACGATGCGTTGATTTACAAAAACAGTGTGCCGTGATAGAATCGAATCAGAAAAGGAGGCGATTTTTTGGACGTTATCAGAACCGGAAATCTTATAAAAGAACTCCGTATCGAAAAAGGCTTGACGCAAAAAGAACTTGCTGAAAAAATCTGTGTTTCTACGGCCGCTGTTTCAAAATGGGAAAACGGAAAAGGTTTTCCGGATATTTCAATTCTTGAACAGCTTTCCGCAGAACTTGGCATTTCAATAACAGAACTTGTTAAAGGCGAGAAATCGGAAGAAAACAAAGAAACCGATTCCATTGCAAAAGAAATTATAGAAATATCAAAAAAAGAAATAAAATATGAAAAAGCAAGACAAATTTTCGTTGTATCTGCCCTTTCTTTAACCGTAGCTGCTGTTATAGCTTTTATAATAATCGATTCTTATTCCGGATTTATGAAAAATTTGGAATTTTCAATTCCAATTCCAAGTATTCTTGGTTTATCAATGTTCCTTTTTGGCGGAAACGCAATTGTTTTTGCGATTCTCGGACTTTTTCTCTGCGGAAAAATCGATATTAAGAAATCTATGCAAATAACAATTTTCAGCGAAGCCTGCTGTGCCGCATCGATCTGGATGGGTTCTGTTTATACAAGTTACAAAGTTTCCATAAACGATATCTCCGCCGTTCTTGATACCGCAAACGGAATTGAGCTTCATTCAAGGATACTTTTTCTGACAACAATTTTAATAAATGTTTTTGCCTATTGGAAAATAATTAAAAACAAATAAAAAAAGCCGCCTTTATTTGGCGGCTCTTTTTATTGTGCATAAAATTGTATAAAACGCTGCGAATAAAATAAAAAAATTTCTCGTCGAAACAAAAATTAAAATTAACAATAAAGAAAAAACAAGCGCAAAAATCCATGAAACGATTCCGAAAATTTTCTCCCCATCCTGCGCAAGGAATTCTTCCAGAAGAGTTTTTAAAATCTCTCCTCCGTCAGTTGAAGCAAGCGGAATCGAAGTAAAAATTCCAATCAGAAGATTAATATATCCGAAAACGGGTTTGTGAAATATAAAAAATAACGCCGCAAGAATATAATTAACAGCAAAACCCGACATGAGCACAAAGCATTTTTCCGCTGTGCTCAGATTTTCCGGAAGCCTTATATGCATTCCGAAAACTGTTGCAGAAAACGCTTTCGGTCTGATTTTTTTGCATAATAAAGCCATAATATGGCCTATTTCGTGCAAAAGCGAAAACAAAACCGCAAAACCCGAAATTCCCGTTTTGTCAAAAAGCAGAACAGAAGTGAGCACCGCAAAGAAAAGCGGCGAAAGAGATACTTTTATTTTGAGCACAGAAAAATCCATCAGATTTCAAAACATTCCATAGGATCGATATTAAGACCATTTATCATTACTTCAAAATGAAGATGGCTTCCTGTTGAACGCCCGGTATTACCCGCTTCACCGATTTTTTCTCCTGCATTTATGAAATTATTTTCGGTAATACATATTTTTGAAAGATGACAGTATTTTGTAAAAAAACCTTCCGAATGTTCAATAACAACAAAATTCCCGTATATATCATCAAAACCGGTCATAAAAACATTTCCCGGCCATGCTGCTGTAATTTCAGTTCCAAATGGCAACGCAATGTCTATTCCGGAATGAACGTCCGATAATCCGGTTATAGGGTCTTTTCTTTTTCCAAAACCGGAAGTTATCGTTTTTCCTTCCGAAGGGAACTTTGCGGCATTTGTTATTACAGCAAAACCCGGTTTTTTAATTTCCGAAAATTTCCCGGATAAATTATCTTTTACCAAATAAAAATAATATTCTGTAATTTCGATAATACTATCCGAAAATTCGGACAAATCCGAAAAAAACGAAACTTCAAAATCCCTTTCAGAAAATTTTATAATTTCATTTATTCTTTTGTCGAGAAGTTCCATTGTAACCGGAAAAGAACCCGCATACCAGATTATTCCCGAAATAATCAAAACCGAAAACAACAGTTTTAAAAATAAATGCGGCTTCTTTTTTCTTTTTATTTGTTCCATATAATTAGGCCTCCTTTTCATATAATTCAATATGAAAAGAAAGCAAAAAAAATACCTTCGGCTTTGCCGAAGGTATTTTTAATTAACCGAATATATCCAATACTCCGGAGCTGCTTTCTTCGGAAGAAGAACCGCTTTCCGATTCCGAGGATTCCGGATCCGAAGACGAAGATCCGGAAGATTCCGGTTCGGAAGAGGAACTTTCAGGAGGAGCATAGCTGCTTTCTCCGTTTGTGGATTGAGTTCCGTAATTATAGTTTCCGTTCTTTCCAACTCCGTAAAGATAGGAAGAAATCGAATCCGCAACAGCCTCAGCGATATCGCGCTGATAGCTGTTTTTGATAAGCTTATAGTAATCGGATTCGTTACTTACAAATCCCATTTCGCCAAGAACGGAGGGATATTCCTGAATTCTTGTTACATAGTAACGGCCTATCATATCTCCCCTGTCTTTTGTTCCGAGTGCAGATGCAACATTGGATGCAAAATAGGACGCAAAATTCTGGGAGAATCTTGTGAAATAGAAACATTCCGTTCCGTAACCGGAACTTGAAGTTGCAGAGTTACAATGCAAACTTACAAAGATAAGCGGATCTTTTCCGGAAGCATAGGCAACCCTGTCTTCAAGGCTAGGTCGAGAATTAACGGTATCCATCATATAAACGGTAGCTCCGCGGCTCTGGAGTTCTTCTTTAAGATACTTACCGACCGCAAGGTTGATTTCATATTCGCCGTAATCGGAAAGGAATCCGAGAGCACCGACTCCGAGAGCGCTGTGGCCTATATCAACAACGATCGGAACACCGGAAAGACTTGATGTGCCGGTCGGGTTGTTGAACCGGAAAACAAGGTCGCCGCCGTCATAATATGCGGTATATCCGAGGAAGCCTGCCTTTGTGCTGAGTTTAAGGCTAAGGGTGGAACTGCTCCATTTTGCCGAATCAAAAAGCGGAGTGCAGTTGAGGTTAAGATCACCCGGCGTTTCGTTTGTATAGAAGAACTCTATAGTAAATTCCGCCGGAGAATATTTTGCGGTATACGCAACCCTCTGTTCCGTTTCGAAGATAACATATGTATATCTTCTGTCTGCGGAAACGGTCATATTTTTAATTTTGTTTCCGCCCAGTTCACCGGAAACGGGGCTTACGTCTTTTGTATAAACACGCTGTCCGGATTGGAGATTGTAATATGTGAACGTTTTGCTTCCTTCAACATAAACAATTTCATCACCGACAACGTAATCCCTTGTTCCTTTTGCAAGAGGATAGCAATCGTAATCCGAAAGGTCATTAAGAACATTGGTCGGGAAAGTTTCCGCAGCTTTTGCGGTAACTTCAACAAGTCCGCCTGCTTTTGCTTTTGCGGAAACGGTTACAAACGCTCCTTCTTTTGTTTCGGTGGTATCTTCCCATGTTCCTTTAATAACGATATTGCCTATGCCCTGTTCTTCCGAACCGGAAGGAGGAGCGGAAAGCATTCCTGTATAAAGAACATAGGTGGAGTCCTGTTCCTCTTCGGTGGAATCGTCCGCCTCTGTGCTTTCTTTAAGAGTAACCGTCGTTGAACCGAGTGTTGCGGTTACAACAGAACCTTCATAAGCAAGGGCAGTTACTGTGATGCTCATTCCGCCGCCGACAGTTACGTTTCCAAGAGGAGTTACCTCTTTAAGAACCATTATATTTCTGGTGATGTTATAAGTAACCGTTTTTTCTTTATGTTCAAACTTGAATGTATTAAGACCCGGTTCAAGTTCGATAGTAAGCATAAATGCGCCGTTTGAATCGCGTTTTACCTTCGTTCCGTTCATGGTAAGATCGAAATTAACGTCGGAAGCACCGGCAAAAACCGCAACGGTATCATATGTTGAATATGTGAGTTTCGAAGGTCTTGTAAGTTCAAGCTGAGTAAGGAGGAAGCTCGGGTCAATGTTTTCGGTAAGATACTGAATAAGGGCATCCGTTGACTGTTTCGGGTTCTTCTGCAAAGCCGCAAGGGAATCAAAAACGCTTCCCTTGAAACCGCTGAGTTTTTCCGCCGCTATTACCTGGTCGGAAAGTTCTGAAGGATCATCCCATCCTCTTTCATCGGTACAGGCTTTTGTCGCATACTGGAAAATATAAAGAGGAGTTTCATCCGGAACAACGTTGTTCCACCATTCCATATAATTTATAAATTTCGCGTTTTTGCTTGCGGTTGAATAAAGGCTTTTTACCGCAACAAAATCTGCAAGACCTTCGTCAACGAATTTCTTTGTGTTGGCAAAACCGTCAACAAAGCTTTCGTAGGAAGCTTCTGTTGAACTTCCTTCTTCAAGAGTAACGCTGTTTGCCCAGACTGAATCGACTGCAAGACCCACCGCAATTCCGGGATTTTCTTTTTTGACTGCTTTATATGCCGCAGTTACTGCCGCTTCAACGTTGGAACGGAGATAGTTTTCAAATCCCATTCCGCTTCCGTATTTCATGTAATCGGAATATGCCGTTCCTTCGGATTCAACGGTATATGTGTTGAGCATGATTCCGTCGATATCATATTTTGCAAGAGCTTTTGCGTTTCTTCCTATTGCAGAAATCTGTTCATTGTTGAGCACGGAAGAAACCTCCGCTTTTCCGTCGTTGTTGGATTTGAGCACGTCAAAAACAACATAAACAAAAAGTCCTTCGTTTTTTGCTTTTTGCGAAGCATATCCGAGCATATCTATGCTCGTTTTTGCCTGCGGCATATCTTCCGAACTGTAAATTACAGAATCTCCGAAGGATGTTTCAAGAAAAACCGTGTTTGCGGAAAGTTCCTTCGCGTCGGCAATCGCCTTATCGATAGATTTCTGAATATCCTCGGTGCTCATTGTGCTTTCGGTATAATAATCGATTCCGGCAGCAAGAGTGATTGCCATCATTCTGTCCGGAGCGCGGAAAACTATCGGTCCTTCAACAACGTTTTCAATTTCCGGTTCTTCGGGGACATCCGGAATTTCCGGTTCAACCGGATTTATTGTGACATCGTTAAGGTCAACCTCAATTTCTTCCTGTTCTGATGATTCCTCTTCCGAAGAAGGTTCGGAATTAATTGGAAATTCCGGAAAATCCGGAATTTCTATTCCGTTTAAAATCTTTTCAATTCCGGGAAGTCCGCTTTGAAAAGCCGCAAAAACCGCAGTTCCGCATATTATCAGAACAAGGCTGAGGCTTAAGACAACAGTCATCAGCTTTTTGTTCAAAAAGAATTTCTTCATAAGTTTTTTCCGTCCTTTTTAATAGGTTTCCCTTCGTTTAAAGAATATCGAAAAGATTTTCAATTTCCGCCGCAACAGCTTTTTTAACTCCCGAAGCGGGGTTATAAAGCGAATCGTAACGGTACATTGCAAAACCCGAATATCTGCTTTCGTTTCTTGCGGCAATAATCTGCCTTGCAAGAATATCGTTATTGTTTATCCATTCTTTCTTTCCATTTTCGCCTGCATAGGTATCCTCTGCTCCGGCTTTATATGCCGCAAGACCGATTATAAGCTCAACTTCGCTTCTTGTGATCATATCGTTGAATTCGGAAAGAACGTCAAGATAGGGGCAGTCACGGTTGTTGAAACCGTAATAAAGCTGTGGGCAGATATAATCAACATATCCTTTGCTTGTCACCCATGTATAAACGTCGCAGTAAAGGCTGTTATAGTTTCTGTCCGTGTTTCCGCCGGGACTTATTCCGAAACGGCAGGAACTGTCGATTGCTTTTATTGCGGAATAAACGTTTTTGATTAAAATATTGACATTTTGTCTGCGCCATTCGGCAAGGCTTGATTTTCCGCCGCCTGCTTTATATTCATTATAATATGTTTTATCAAAGGATTCCGCGGTTGTCGGATAAAAATAATCATCAAAATGGATTCCGTCAACGTCGTAATTTCTTACTATTTCCTCAACGCCCGAAACGATAAGTTCAACAACTTCCTCGTCAGCCGGGTTATAGAAAATTCCGTTATCAAGAACGATGACTTTTCCTGTTCCGAGCCATTTATATGCGGGACTCGATTTTGCAATCTTATCGGTGTTGGAATTTCCTTTTACCCTGTAAGGATTTATCCATGCTTCGATTTTAAGTCCGGTGGAATGCGCTTCCGAAACCATTATTTCAAGTGGATCGAATCCCGGGTTATTCCCTTCCGTTCCGGTGCAATACACCGACCAGGGGAAAATATCCGATTCATACATCGCGTCGCTGTGGGAACGGACATGGACAAAAACCGTGTTGAAACCGTCGCTTGCAAGATTTTTGAACATTGCTTTTATATTGTTTCTGAACTGCTTTTCGGTCTTCCCCTGCAAAACGGACTGATATTCAAGATAGGATATCCAGACTGCCCTTGTTTCACCGGAAGGCACATATGTATTCTGTATCGGTTCTTCCTGTCCGGAAGAAGAACTTTCGGAAGATTCTTCAGAAGACGAACTTTCAGAAGAACTTGCGGATGATTCTTCCGGCGAAGAACTTTCCGAACTGCTTTCCGGAACAGATGATGTACTGCTTTCAGGTTTTTCGGAAGAAGATGATGAACTGCTTTCCGGTTCCGAAGAAACTTCGGAACTTCCGGAGGAGGATGAATTTTCGCTTTCTGCTTTTTCAGTTTCGCTGTATTCTTCCTCAAACGAACTGCTTTCAGAAGATATTTCACCGAAAACGGCTTCATTTTCAATAATTTCAGGTTCTTCCGACGCACAGCCAAACAAAGAAAAAATCATTAAAAAAGCAAGAAAAACGCAAATTCCTTTTTTCATCTTTTCACCTCTTCTTTTGAATTTCATACATTATAGAAAATAATTCTTAAAATAACAACAGATTATTCTGAATCGGAAATTTATTTTATAACAACGTTCTCTTCGCCGAGGATTTTTCCAAGGCGCTTCGGAACGTATCCGTTTTCAAGAGTCGCATCGACCCAGAGTTTTGTCGGTGCTTTCACCGTTTTTTTCGTATCCGCAAAATGGATATAAAGCGGAGTAAGGCCTTCGAAAACCGCAAGAAAATCCATCGCTTTTTTATATTCAGGAGAACTTTCCGAAGGAACACGGATAAAAAGTCCGTTTACGGAAGATTTCTGCTGGGCGGAAGCGGAATCTTTCTGCTGCGGCGCAGGTCTTCGCTGGTATGCTGAAACAGCTGCAAAAGGAATCCTCTGGGCTTCCTCAACGGTAAGGAATCTTTCCGCAACAAGTTTTGTTTCCTCGTCTTCCCTTGAAGAAACTCTTGCTTCAACAACAACAGCTTCGTTTACGTTGATTATTCCGCCGTTTTCCTGAAGAACTCTTGGGAAAACAAGTGCCTCAAGGCTTCCGGTGGTATCTTCAAGAGTAACAAAAGCCATAACATCGTTGCTCTTGGTTGTTTTCATCTTTTTGCTGAGAACAATTCCGCAAAGGCGAACTCTTTTTTCGCCTTCTTCGGTATTTATCTTCTTGATATCAAGAACCTTGGTTGCACCGATTTTTTCGATTATTCCGCTGTATTCGTTCATCGGATGACCGGAAAGATAAAGTCCTGTCGTTTCCTTTTCCATATTAAGGAGTTCACGAAGGGAATATTCCGCCATTTTCGGAAGGTTGTCTTCCTCATCATGTTCTTCCTCAAAACCGCCGAAAAGGCTCATCTGTCCGGAAACATTTGCTTTTTTCTCTGCGTCTATCGAAGAAAGAATCGATTCATAACCGGAAAGCATCTGGCGGCGGTTTGCGCTGAAAGAATCAAGCGCGCCGCATTTTATAAGGCTTTCAAGGGTTCTTTTGTTAAGTTCACGACCGTATGCGCGCTTGCAGAAGTCCGTAAAGCCTTTATACTTGCCATTCATCTGACGTTCGGTTATGATATCGCGGATAATTCCTCTTCCAAGGTTTTTTACTGCAAGAAGTCCGAAACGGACTCCTTCTCCGTCCCAGATAAACCCGCTTTCGGATTTATTTACGTCCGGACCGAGAACTTTAAGACCCATTTTCTGGCATTCTCCGATATATTCTATTACTTTATCGGTGTTATCAAGAACGGAGCTTAACTGCGCCGCCATATATTCGCCCGGGAAATGGCATTTAAGATATGCCGTACGGTAAGCAACTGTCGCATAGGCGGCCGCATGGGATTTGTTGAAAGCATAGGATGCAAAGGAGCTCATCTCATCGAAAATCTCGTTTGCAATTTTTTCCGGAACGCCGTTTCTTACTGCGCCGGGAAGTTCAAGGTTTCCGTTTTCGTCATATTTTCCGTGAACGAAATATTCCCTTTCCTGCGCCATAACGTCAAGCTTCTTCTTGCTCATTGCACGGCGTACAAGGTCTGCCCTTCCGTATGAATATCCCGCAAGCTTACGGACAATTTCCATAACCTGCTCCTGATAAACAATACA
>JAZQUO010000016.1:0-7464 GCA_045631325.1 Oscillospiraceae bacterium | reverse complement strand
CAAAAGAAATGGGGTTGTATTAAAAGCATATTATCAAGGAGAATCCTGCCCTCCGGGTTACTTATAATCCCTCTTTCGTCACCTTCGGTGACACCTTCCCCCAAGGGAAGGCTGAAATAAAAAAGCACCCTTCCGGGTGCTTTTTTCCTGAATTTATCTTATCCTCTGTTTTCGGCAAGTTTTACTTTAATGGTGAAGGTCTTATCGTTCATACCTGTTGCGGAATAGCGATAGAGAACAATTTCAACTTCCTCGCCGGGAGTGCTCTTTGCAAGCATCGCCTGAAGATCTTCCATTCCGGTGATTTCCTCACCTTTGAATCCGATTATGATATCACCGACTTTTGCTTCTGTTCCGTAAAGACAGCCGTCCGGTTCAATGGTGATGATCTGTACGCCCTCCGGAACATTGTAATATCTGGAAGTTACAGAATCAACAGTCGTTCCGGTGATCCCGAGTTTTGCTCTTCCGGAAACATAGCCTTTTGTGATGATTTCTTCAATAATGGGTTTTGCGGTCTGGGTAGGAATTGCAAATCCGATTCCTTCGTAATCGGTGGAAATTATTTTTGCGCTTGTGATTCCGATCACCTGGCCGTATTCGTTGATAAGCGCGCCGCCGGAGTTGCCGGGGTTGATAGCTGCGCTTGTCTGGAGAACGGTCATGGAATAGATGCTGTCGTCGGTTGTGATAACGCGGTTAAGTCCGCTTATCATACCGTCGGTGAAACTGGACTGAAGGCTGAGTCCGCCGGGGTTTCCGAGGGCATAAACCGTTTCGCCGATTTCGACCTGGGAAGAATCTCCGAACTCCGCTTCAACAAGGTTTTTTGCATCAATTTTAAGAACAGCAATATCGGTCTGGTTGTCTGCACCGATGATGACCGCTTCATATTCTTCTTCGTTATAAAGAACAACTTTAACTTTTTCCGCGCCTTCGATAACGTGGGCGTTGGTTACGATATAACCGTCATCGCTGAGGATGATTCCGGAACCGGAACCCGCCGCTTCGAAGGAATAGCTGGTCTGGTACTGAACGATTCCGACAACGGAAGGGCTTGTCATTTTATAAACTTCGGTTGCGGAAAGTTTTCCGTCGGTGGAAACGGTGTTTTCCTTCGGAATATCCTGAAGAGCAAGTTCCGGAGGATCAATTTCTTCCGGGAAGGTCTGATCTTCCTGTGTTGAAGGATTCAAGTTTTCCGGATTGTTCACTCTGTTTTCGCCGGAAAGGAAGCGGTAAATCTCAATGGAAGAAATCGAAACAACGCAAACTCCGATAAGCACGGCAATTATTCCGAGGAAAACTCTGAGGCCTTTTCCGGAGGATTTTTTCGGTTTCTGTGCGGAAGAATTTTCCGCGCTTTCGTATTTATTGAAATCCCACTGATAATTTCCGTTATTGCTGTAATAATTGGTCTGCTGGGGGCCGCCGTAATAACCGTACTGGGTGCCGTATTCTCTTCTGGGCGGCTGCTGTTCGGGTCTCTGGAAGTTCGGATTCCATTGTGCGTTGTTCGCATCGGAACTTCCGTCCCAGGAAACATACTGATTGGTGTTTGCGGAATAGGTCCATCCGGAAGGAGCGTTCGTATTTCTTGCGGAAGGTTCCTCCGCTTTCGGGACCTCTTCGGTTTTCGGCTCTTTCTTGATTTCCTCAACGGGATTTTCGTTTATTTCATTTCTTTCAAATTCATCCATATTGAAATACCTCTCGGGGGGTTAAGATTCTTACGTATATTATATCCTTAAATTGTTAAATAAAAATAAACAACCGGCGGATTTTTTAAATTTTTTCGAAAAAAACGGGATTTTTTTCAGTTTTCCTCGGGAATTCTGCGTTTGTTTTTTTCTTTTACAATTTTCGGTGCTGTTGCGGGAACGGAGAAGGTGAATTCGGTATATTCTCCCTCGACGCTTTTTACAAGAAGGTCACCTTTATGCTGGTTGACTATGGTCTGGACAATATAAAGTCCAAGACCGACTCCGGTTTTATCAAGACTTCTTGATTTATCGGTTTTATAGAATCTGTCGAAAAGTCTCGGAAGTTCCTGCTGGGCAATTCCCGCTCCGGTGTTTTTAACCGAAACAAAAACCTTTCCGTCCTTCTGGACATAGGCAAAGGAAATGCATCCGCCTTCGTTAACAAACTTGACCGCGTTGTCAATAAGGTTATAGACAACCTGGTGGATAAGGTCATTGTCCGCGTTAACAAAAACTTCGTCGGATTCAAGTCCGATTATTTCAAGTTTCTTTTCTTCGATTTTCTGTTCAAAGGCAAAAACCGTCCGGCAGACAAGTTCGTTTATATCAAAATCTTCCGGATTCAGCTTCATATCTCCCGCTTCGATCCTTGCGATGCTGAGCATTGATTTTACAAGGCGGGAAAGGCGTTTTACCTCTTCGGAAACAATGAGAAGATATTGTTTCCTCTTTTCTTCCGGAACAGTTCCGTCAAGAATTCCGTCGATAAATCCGCCGATGGTCATCATCGGGGTTTTGAGTTCATGGGAAACGTTTGCAATAAAGCTTCGCCTTACGGATTCAAGGTCGGCCATTGAATCCGCCATATGGTTGAAGGAACGGGCAAGCTGGGCAATTTCGTCCTCCCCTTCCGCCGGAACACGGACCGTGAAATCTCCGGTGGAAAAGCTTTTTGCCGCGGCGGCCATTCCGCGAAGAGGTTTTGTCATGCTGCTTGTTACGAAATAGATCGCAACGGAAGAAACGGCGGTTGCAATAAGCGCACAGAAGAAAATTATATCCATAAGGTCCATGATGAAGAACCATACGTCCGTAGCTTCCGTTGAAGCGAAAAGCACGGCAACGGTTTCTTCTCCGTGCATTATCGGAATTCCGACCGTGTAATGCGAACTTTCGTAAATTCCGTCAAGAGTTCCCGTTACGTCATATTTCCCGGAAACGGATGCTTCCATAACGTCTTCCGGAACACTGTAAGTTCTGTGGTTGCAGTTTTCCCCTTCCGAACATATAAGGGTTTTTCCTTCAAGGTTCGTAAGAAAGATTATGGTTTCTGTTGTTGAGGAAATTATTCTGTAACCGTTCTGTACCGTTGAAACCGGGACTTTCTGGAATTCATAATCTTCCATTCCGGCAACAGTTATACTTGCGGCCTGTTCCGCGTTTTTCCAAAGGGTTTCTCTTGCGGATTCGCTGAAATATCTTGCGGAAAATCCGATTACAAGTCCGCCCATAAGGATTATTGTCGCAAGAATAACAGCAGAACAGATTGCAAAATACCGGTTGAACAGCGATTTTTTAAAGTTCTGTTTTATCTTCGACATAATTATTCGTCTTTCGTTTCAAATTTATATCCGACGCCCCAGACTGTTTTAAGGCTCCATTTTTCGGAAACGCCCTCAAGCTTTTCGCGAAGACGTTTTATATGAACGTCAACAGTTCTGGAATCTCCGTAATATTCAAATCCCCAGACTTCGTCAAGAAGCTGGTCTCGGGTATAAACTCTGTTGGGGTTGGAAGCAAGATGGAAAAGAAGTTCAAGTTCCTTCGGCGGAGTATCGATAACTTTTCCGTCAACTTTGAGTTCATATTTTGTCATGTTTACGGTAAGTTTATCAAAGCTTACTTCCTTTTTGTCGTTTTCGGCGTTTGCTTTTCCGGTTCTTCTCAAAACAGCTTTTACCCTTGCGACAATTTCCTTCGGTTCAAAAGGTTTTACAACATAATCGTCCGCGCCGAGTTCAAGACCGAGAACCTTATCGAAAGTTTCGCCTTTTGCGGTGATCATGATTATCGGAACTTCGGATTTTTTGCGGAGTTCACGGCAGACCTGCCAACCGTCAAGCCGGGGCATCATTACGTCGAGAAGAAGGATATCCGGTTCTTCCTCGTCGAATTTCAAAAGGGCTTCTTCGCCGTTTCCCGCAAGAACGACGTTATAATTTTCTTTTTCAAGATAGATCCTTAAAAGTTCGCAGATGTTTCTGTCATCATCCGCAATAAGTATTTTTGCGTTTGTCATTTATTTTGTCCTCCTCTTTCGGTGGGGTTGGTTTATAATTTAGGTATTATATATATTATAGCGCATTTTTTGGCGGAATAGTTAACACATCTTGAACATTTTTTGGATTTTTTCATAATTTCTCTTGTTAATTCCCCAAATTGCTGTATAATGTATGATGTTATATTATCGAAACTTGTTTTTGATAGACCAAAAATCTAAATGAAAAGGACGTTTTAAGTTATGAAACTCGGAATGATCGGACTTCCTAACGTAGGTAAATCCACCCTTTTTAACGCAATCACCAACGCAGGCGCCCAGGCAGCAAACTATCCTTTCTGCACCATTGAACCCAACGTAGGCATTGTTGCTGTTCCGGAACCCCGCCTTGATAAACTTGCGGAAATTTACCAGCCGGAAAAATACACCCCCGCAACCGTTGAATTCGTTGATATTGCAGGTCTTGTAAAAGGCGCGGCAAAAGGCGAAGGTCTCGGCAACAAATTCCTTGCAAACATCCGTGAAGTTGATGCTCTTATCCATGTTGTACGCTGCTTCAGCGACGACAACGTAATCCATGTTGACGGCAGCGTCAACGCAGGACGTGATATTGAAGTTATTAACCTTGAACTCATCTTCTCCGATATCGAAATCCTTGACAGAAGAATCGCAAGAGTTGAAAAAGATATGAAGGGCGACCGCACCCTTGCGGACGAACTTGCACTTCTTAAACAGCTTAAATCCCATCTTGAAGAAGGCAAATCCGCAAGAGCTTTCGCTTGCGACGAAGACGAAAAAGAAATCATCAACGCTCTTCCCCTTCTTTCCAACAAACCTATCATCTATGCCGCAAACATGAGCGAAGACGATTTTGTTGAAGGCGTTGAAAACAACGAAAACTATAAAGCGGTTGAAGAAATCGCAAAATCCGAAAACTCCGCTGTAATGCCCGTTTGCGCAAGATTCGAAGAAGAAATTTCCGACATGGAACCGGACGAAAAGAAAGAATTTCTTGCCGAAATCAATCTTGAAGAATCCGGCCTTGACCGTATGATTAAAGCAAGCTACGATCTTCTCGGCCTTATGAGCTATCTTACCGCAGGCAAAAAAGAAGTCCGCGCATGGACCATCAAAAAAGGCACCAAAGCTCCCAAAGCCGCCGGCGCAATCCATTCCGACTTTGAAAAAGGCTTTATCCGTGCCGAAATCGTTAAATATGACGATCTTATCGCTCTCGGTTCCTGGAACGCAGCAAAAGAAAAAGGCCTTATGAAGAGCGAAGGCAAAGAATATGTTATGCAGGACGGCGATATCGTCGAATTCCTCTTTAACGTATAAAAAATCCAATACTGCAACTTAAGGAGGCGCAGATACCATGAAACCGAAACGCCTTGTTACCAACGCAATGCTCATAGCAATGTATGTGGTGCTAAGCCTTGTTGCCACAATTAACCTCGGCAACATGAAATTTACCCTTGACAGCCTTCCGATAATCGTCGGAGCCGCTTTGTTCGGCCCGGTTGACGGAATGCTAATCGGACTTTTGGGAAGCTTCACAAACCAGATGCTTACTTACGGATTTTCCGCAACAACTCTGCTCTGGATAATTCCCGCCGGTGTAAGAGGACTTCTGATCGGTCTTTTTGCAAAGCACCATAATTTTGATATGAGCTTCAAGCAGACCCAGTTCATCACAATTTCTTCCGCGCTTATCGTAACGGCACTCAACACCGCCGCTATGTATATTGATTCGAAGATTTACGGATACTATTCCTTCGCCTATGTCTTCGGCGGAATCCTTCCGAGAATCATTGCGGGAATTGTTGTTGCCTTTGTTTTCGGCGCAATCCTTCCCCATATTCTTAAACCGCTTAAAAGAATCGTTGTTTCTCCGAAAGCGGCAAAGAAAAAGGAAGAACCGAAGGAACACAGATGTCCCTATTGCGGCGCTCCTATTAAGGAAGACGCAAAAAAATGTGATTACTGCGGCGCGGAATTTTAAATTCAGCTGAATAAAAAACGGTGTGTTTCAAACGAAACACACCGTTTTTTGTTTTCAGTATCCGAGTTCATCCTCAAGGGAATCGTCGTTGTAAATCCAATCGTTCACGTTGATAATGCGGAATTTTTTGCTGTCGTCGCGGACAACAACCGTATCGATTCCTGCATTTATAACAAGGCGTTTGCACATACTGCAGCAGCTTCCGTTTTTGACGTATTCACCGCTTCCGCATTCTCTTCCGACCAAATAAAGAGTTGCGCCGATCATATTTTCTCTTGCGGCGCTGATGATTGCGTTTGCTTCCGCATGAACGCTTCTGCAAAGTTCATATCTTTCTCCGCGCGGAACGTTCATCTTTTCCCTTCTGCACCAACCGAGGTCACTGCAGTTTTTGCGTCCTCTCGGAGCACCTGCATATCCTGTTGAAATGATCTGGTCGTTTTTTACGATTATTGCGCCGTATTTTCTGCGAAGGCAGGTTCCTCTTTCAAGAACAACTTCCGCAATATCAAGATAATAGTTATGCTTGTCTCTTCTTTCTTCAAACATCGGTTCTTCCTCCGTTATTCCGCAATTTCCGCGGAAGAATTTTTGCGGACGGATTCGATTCCGTTTTCGCAGGAAGCTTTTGTTTTATAACCTTCGGAAGCAAGGATTATTTCGCCGTTGCGTGCTTTGAGGCGGAAACGGAATTCTCCGGCTTTGTCGTTATAAATTTCGAATTTCGGGTTTGTGACCTCTTCAAAATTTTCTTCGGTTTGGTCTTCAATTTTTGCTTCCGGAGCATTTTTGCGGACGGATTCGATTCCTTTTTCCATTGCGGCTTTTCCGGAATAAACTTCGGAAATTCCTATAACTTTGTTGTTTCCGGCAAGAAGGCGGAAGCTCCAGCCGTTTTCGGTTTCTTTTACGGAATATTTTCCGCTGCAAACCGATTTTTCGTCGGCAATAAGTCCGGAATAAATCTCCCTGAAGAATTCAGCGGCTTCTTCGGCCTTTTCCGCGGTGGGTTCTTCCATTTCTTCGCAGGCTGCTGCGGTTATTTTTGCGGCGCATTTGAAAATATCTTCATCAACGTTTTCTTCCGCGGCAACGGGAGCAATTCCTTCATAAACGGTTCTGAAGAATTCAGCGGCGGTTTTTCCGTCCCTTTCTTCCATTTCCTCGCAAGCGGCGGCGGTTATTTTTCCGGCGGCTTTAAAAGCAGCTTTTACAAAATCTTCGCGTTCTTTAACCGAAAGGACTTCGTCATAAACGGTCTTTATAAACAGAACCGTTTTCTTTGCGTTCTCTTTTTCAAAATCTCCGCTTTCGGAAAGAGAAGCGGCGGCAATTTTAGCGGCAATTTTAAGGGATTTTTCATCGTATTCCATTTTATCAAGACCTCCTGTTTTCGGCTTTTCAATAATTTGATTATAACCTTTTACACAAATTATGTAAAGAATTATTAAGTAAAAAAACGGCGCGTTCTTCGGAACGCG
>JAZQUO010000015.1:0-9622 GCA_045631325.1 Oscillospiraceae bacterium | reverse complement strand
AGACACCTTCCCCGACCGGAAGGCTAAACGGAACGGTCAAGACCGTTCCCTGCCGTAACGCGGTGAATTCAATTGAAACACCGTAGGGGCGACCCTATGTGGTCACCCGATTTTTAAACCTCCCCTATCAGGGGAGGCTTTTTTATACTATTGACAAAATTTGCCGGGAATGGTAATATGTAATTGATATCAAAACGATATCAATTACATTTTCCGTATTTTACATCAGAAAGGATGATAATTTAAATGAACGCAAATGTAAAAAACGATTACAACAAAGTTCTTAACCCCAAAAACGGAATGGCAATGCTCCTTATGCTCATTCTCGGCGAACTTGTAGCAATTGCAGGCTTCATCGGCGGAATCGTAATGCTTGACGGCGGATTTTTGTTTCCGCTTTCTTTGATTCTTGTGGTACTTTGTGCTATACTTGCTTTTATAGTGCTTCCGATCCTTTTCGGCGGACTTCGCACCCTTCGTCCCAACGAAGCTTATGTTCTCACACTTTTCGGTGAATATTACGGAACCCTTTACGGACCGGGATTTTTCTTTATCAATCCCTTTGCTGCCGCAATAAACCCCGCTTCCGAAAACGCACTTGAAAAAGCCGCCGCAGCCAACGCGGAAGCCGCTCTTTCCGGAAAAGCAACCACCGGCTCCGTTCAGATTTCCACCAACAAACGCGTTTCCCTTAAAGAGATCACTCTTACCAACGATAAACAGAAAATAAACGACCAGCTCGGCAACCCGGTTATCATCGGAACCGTTGTTATCTGGCACGTTACCGACCCGGCAAAGGCAGTTTTCAACGTCGATAACTACGTTGAATTTCTTTCCACCCAATGCGATGCGGCTCTCCGCAATATTGCAAGAGAATATCCTTACGATGAATCCGAAGAGGGCGACGAAAAATCTCTCCGCGGTTCAAGCCTTGAGGTTGCACAGCGCCTTAAAGACGAAATCCAGTGCCGCGTTGAAATCGCCGGAATCGAAGTCACCGAAGCAAGAATCACCCACCTTGCCTATGCGCCCGAAATTGCCGCCGCAATGCTCCAGCGCCAGCAGGCTTCCGCTATCATTGCCGCAAGAAAACTCATTGTTGACGGCGCCGTAGGCATGGTTGAAATGGCGCTTGAACGTCTTGACCAGGATAAGGTCGTTGATATGGACGAGGAACGCAAAGCACAGATGGTTTCCAACCTTCTTGTTGTTCTTTGCGGAAGCAACGACGCCCAGCCCATCGTAAACACCGGCTCAATTTACTGATTTTAAACTTTAAAAACAATCGAAAGGAGGCGGAAGCCTTTTGGCAGAGAAAGACAAAAAACAGCTTTTGCTCCGGCTTTCGCCGACTTTATGGGAAGAAATTTCCCGTTGGGCGGATGACGATTTCCGTTCAATAAACGGACAGATCGAATATCTTCTTACCGAAGCGGTCAAAAAACGCCGCAAGGTCAAAATCGAAGAACCAAAAGACGAATAACGAAGAAAACCGCCCGTTTTCAAAACGGACGGTTTTTTGTTTGTTAAAGCATAAAACCGCATAGATAAAGCCTTTTTTGAACTCTTTTTAAAACGCAATTTTAAAAATTGAAAGTTAGAAAAACGAAGAAAACAAGAGAAAAACAAAGAAAAACAAAGCAATCAATTTGTAAATTGAATTTTTTAAAAAAAGTTGTTGACAAAGGGGTTTTCTTTCATTATAATAATGACTGTCGCTTTTAAACAAAAGTAATAAATAAAGGAAATTTAATCGGAGGTAAACGCTATGTCCACTACTATGCCTAACGCTTCTACTATCGAGCGTAAATGGTATGTTCTTGACGCTGAAGGAAAATCCCTCGGCCGTGTTGCTGCACAGGCTGCTGTTCTTCTTCGCGGCAAACATAAAGTTGATTTTGCTCCCCATGCAGACTGCGGCGATTACGTTGTAATCATCAACGCTGAAAAAGCAGTTCTCACCGGCAACAAACTCATCCAGAAAAAATATTATCACCACACCGGTTATGTAGGTCACCTCAAAGAAGTTAACTACAAAACCCTTATGGCAAAAAACCCCGCTTTTGCAATGAAACTTGCTGTTAAAGGTATGCTTCCCCACAACAGCCTCGGCGCAAAAAGCCTTACCCGTTGCCACATCTATGTTGGCGCAAACCACAAACACCAGGCTCAGGCTCCCGAAGCTTGGGTAAAATAATCGAAAGGAGAACGTAAACTATGTATAATTCTAACCCCTACTTCTACGGTACCGGCAGAAGAAAAAGCTCTGTAGCTCGTGTTCGCGTTTATCCTAACGGCACTGGCGCAGTAACCATCAACGGCCGCGACATCGACGATTATTTCGGCCTTGATACCCTTAAACTCATCGTTCGTCAGCCCATGGAACTCACCGAAACTGTTGGTGCATTCGACATCGTTTGCACTGTTGCAGGCGGCGGTGTAACCGGCCAGGCAGGCGCAATCCGTCACGGCCTTTCCCGTGCACTTCTTCAGTACAACGAAGAACTCAGACCCGTTCTCAAAAAAGCCGGTCTCCTTACCCGTGACCCCAGAATGAAAGAACGTAAAAAATACGGTCTCAAAAAAGCACGTCGTGCACCTCAGTTCTCCAAACGTTAATCTCGTTTTGCAGAATATTCGAAGCCTGCCCTTTGGGTGGGCTTCTTTTTTATGCTGTGCACTGAGGTGTCCTCGCGAAAAAGCCTTCCCGGAGGGGAAGGTGGATTTTTTGTCGCAGACGAAAAAGACGGATGAGGGATTTTAAGTAACCCGGAGGGTAAAAGAAAAAACGGATTGCCTCACATCCCTGCGGTATGCTCGCAATAACAAGTCAATGTCATTCTGAGCGAAGCGAATAATCCGTATCTTTAAAAAAATTCCCGGAGATTTAAGCCTTCCGGGGAAAGAATGAACCAACAAAAAAGGACGCTCCTTTACGGAACGTCCTTTTTCAGTAAATTCAAATTTCAATCAGCGAAGGCTGTCTCTTCTGCAAGGGGAGGTAACTTTCGGTTTTTCCTCAACTTTTGCGGAAGAAGAAAGCTGCTCAAGCATTTTTTCATCAAGGGGAATTGCTTTGTGGCAGCGGGGGCAAAGATATGTTGATCTGTTATATCCTGCGGGAACAACAACAGGTTTTCCGCAATAGGGGCAAAAAACTTCAATACCCTCGTTTTCGTCGTCATCCTGAAGGTAAATAGCCATTTCGAAAACCACCTTTCAAAATTTATATTACATGGTCAGTATATCATAAGCTGCGGCGGTATGCAAGAAGCAAATCAACAATTCCGCCGTAACTGCGGGTTCCTTCCTGCTGGTTGTTGAGTTTAAGATAAGTATCGTTGACCGCGTCGGAAACTTCCGCGACCTTTGTGTCATGGGCGTCGATATAAGCGTTCTGGGCGCGCATATCCGCATCAAGATAATCAGGATACTGAATCCGGAGTTCGTACCATCTTTCGTAATCTGCGGAATAAAGGGCGTTCATGGAATAGATAAGCGCAAGGCAGGTTCCGCTGTAACGGAAGAATTCGGAATCGCTGTTTGCGCAGGCAAGATATGCGATAAAGTTGGCCTCCGCTTCGTTCATATATCCGCGCAGATGGCTTTGTTCATGCATCATTGTTGATCCGCGAAGAAAATCCGGGCCTGCTGTACAGATATTCGCTTCAAAGGTATACGGCGAAAAAACGCCGGAAATCTGAAGATATGCCATAACTTCGGAACAGATCACCGGTTTCGGCGTTCCAAAACGCCAAAAGCCCATATCCATTATTCCATAATCGTCACAGAATTTTTCAAATTCCGCTTTTGCCTCGTTCTCCATGCTGAAATTCTTTTCATCGAAAACGGTTATATTGTTTTCGCCCCTATGAAGCCTGCTTCCGGAATCAATTGCTTCATCAACAAGAAATTCGCAAAGGTTATAAAGTTCGTCAACCGACGATTTTTTTACTTCAAGGCCCATTTCATCCGCAAAGCCCGCTCTGTAATAATTCGTTCCGCAAAAAGCGCAAAAAAGGAAGAGCAGAAGGCATATCAGCGAAATTATACTTTTGAGCACGGAACCGAAATATTTGAGCACGGCTTTTTCGTCTTCTTTTGATTTGAGCACGAGTTTGATTATCCAATAAACAAGAAGAAAAACCAGCGAAGCAATTCCCGCTTCCATAAGCGAAAAAGGAAGAATTCCGGTTATGCTTCCGAAAATTCCGCCGAAAAACCTGTAAAAAGTCCGATAATAAAAATCGGCAAACCCGGAAACAAATCTTGCGGCACCGATAAGCAGAAGCCCGATCGGAAGAAGCATTATAAAATAAAAACAGGGTGTTTTAAAAATTGATTTTAAGTTCATAGTAAGAAGTTCAGCCTCCATTGTGTAAAGGGAGGTGGCATCGCGCAGCGATGACGGAGGGATTGTATCACGCGCTATCCCCTCATCCGTCATTTCCTTGCGGAAATGCCACCTTCCCCCGAGGGGAAGGCTTATTTATTGATATCAATATCGTCCAGTTCAACAAGAAGCTTTGCATAAACAAGCATTGTGTCGAAAAGGAGTTTTGCCGGGGTGGATTCGTCTGCCTGATGAATACTTCCGCGGAAAAGGCCGAAGGGGCTTTCGTAATCCGGATCTTCCGGACCGAGTGCGCAGGCATTCGGAAGGTGTTTTGCATAGGTTCCGCCGCCCATGGTATAAGGTTTCCAATGATCTTTATGGAAAACGCTGTTGATTACTCTCATGCAGGTTCTTACCTTATCGGAATCCGCCGGGGAATAGGCGGGTTTTGTGTCGCCGATATCGTGAACCGTTACATGATAAGGTTCAACGGTTTCGATTATTTTGGCAAGAAGTTCGTCGCCTTTTGCGGTTACAGGATAGCGGATGTCGATTGAAAGATCAAGAACCCCGTCTTTAAGGGAAATTACGCCTCCGACATGGGTGAGTTTTCCGCTCGGTTCGTCTTCGGCAGGAACGCCGAGAGCGGCGCCGTTATAGTCGGAGTTGACCAGTCTGAGGAATTCCATTGCGGATTTTGCTTCGCCCTCAAAAATTTCCGCATCGAGAAGGGCGTTTGCAAGAACTCCGATGGCGTTGATTCCGTTTTCCGGAATTGAAGCATGTACGGAAGCGCCGGTTGCGGTGACTTTTACAAATTCGCCTTCTGTTTCAACGGAAATTCTTTCGTTTGCGGCAAGTTTTTCCGCAAGAGCTTTTCCGCAAATGCCTTTAAGAGTTGCAACAGCTTTGTCAGCAACAACGTTGCGAACGGTTCCGCCGGCGAAATCAACAATTTTTTCGTCGCTGCAGGGAATCGCAAGATAGAAGCGGAGCCCGCCTTTTTCGCCGTGGCAGATAGGATAGTTTCCGTCGGGAGTGAAGGAAACGTCCGGAAGCTTTTCGGTAACTTCGACGTAATGGAGAAGGTCGTTCATTCCGCATTCTTCCTGACCGCCGAGGAAAAATTCAATTTCGCGCTTCGGCATAAGATCAAGATCTTTAAGGCAGCGGACAGCAAAAATCGAAGCCCAGAGGGGGCCTTTGTCATCAAGAACGCCGCGTCCGATAAGAAGGTCGCCGTCAACTGTAAGCTGATAGGGGGGATAGTTCCAATCGTTTCCGCATGGAACAACGTCAAGATGTCCGAAAATACCGATTTTCTCTTCGCCTTCGCCGACGTTTGCAACAAGGCAGAAGTTATCGAGATTTTTTACCGGGAATCCGTAGCTTTCAACAAGTTCCTTTGCCGCGGCAAGAACATTTGCGCTTTCAATTCCGAAAGGATATTCCCCTTCGGAAACGCCGAAAGTTGCAACGGAAGGAACGGCGATTATTTTCGAAAGATCGGCGATGAATTCGTCTTTATGGTCTTCTATCCATTGTTTTATCCGGTTTTCGTTTTCAATACTGAGCATTTATCAAAACCCCTTTCGGAAAGAATTTTCTTTGTTTTATTGTATCACATTAAAGCGGAAAAGTGAATAACGAAGTGTAAATTTTTTCGAAAGCTTCTCCTGAAAAATGAAGCATCACCGAATGTGACGGAATAGTGGCTATGTCAAAATTGCAGTATCTTAAAACCATCTGCCATTTTAAAGTCAGACAGGGTTTGCCCCTCATCCGTCTTTTTTGCAATAAATTGCAAAAAATCCACCTTCCCCCGGGGGAAGGCTTAATCAAAAAGCGCTTCCAAACGGAAGCGCTTTTTTTATAAATCGTAACCTTTGATGAATTCTTTGAAGAATCGGACGCCTTCCGCAAGGGCGGAAAGAGTTACGTTTTCGTTTACCGCATGGCAAGCGGCGTTCTGTTCGTTGCTCATTCTTACCGGACAGAAACGAAGTGCGTTTTCCGAAAGAGCATGGAAATGGCGGCAATCCGTTCCTCCCATTATTACATAAGGCGCAACGCCCACATCCGGGAACTGCTTTTTAATGCAATCTGTAAGATAAGCGTATTCTTTGGATTTTATGTTGGAAACCGGGGAAGCATCCCTTGCCTGGATGATTTCGATTTCAAGGTCATATTTTTTTGCGTATTTTTGAAGCACCGCAAGGCTTTCCTCACAGTTCTGATGAACGCTTGTGCGAAGGTTTGCAACAAGATAAGGTTCTTTCGGAATCACGTTGCAGGCATCGGAACCTTTCATCATAGTGAAACAGCAGGTTGTTGAAAGAATTGCTTCGCCGAAGGGGGAAACAACCGGCATAAGGGCAATTAAAAGCGGCTTGAAAAGCCAGATGTTACCGAGGAGAAGCCTCATTCCGAAACTGAATGAAGGGGCCATTGCGGAAAACATCTCGTAAACTTCGGGAATAAGATGTTTTTTGAAAGGGCGCTTTTTCTCAATTTCGTTCGCGAATGCAAAAAGTCTTGCGGCGGGGGTGTTTCTCGGAGGTGTGCTGCTGTGGCCGCCGGTTCCTTTGGCGGAAATTTTAAGGTCCATATAACCTTTTTCGGTAACGCCGATAACGGCATATTCCCTGTCCATTCCGGCAATGGGTCTGTCAACAACCGCGCCGCCTTCGTCGATTACTATTGCAAGTTCGATTCCCTTTTCTTTAAGATAGCGCATTGCGGAAGCGGCGCCGTCGCCGCCGGTTTCTTCGTTTATTGCGTATTCAAGATAAATATCGCAGGGCGGAACAAAACCTTCCTCAATAAGCTCCTCAATCGCCTGAAGTTCAACGTACATTGTGCTTTTGCAATCCATTGCGCCGCGTCCGTAAAGGTCACCGTCGATTACAGTACCGCTGTATGCGGGACATTTCCAGCCATGGTCGTTTGCCGGGACAACGTCCTGGTGTCCCATAAAAAGTATTGGTCTTCTGGTCGGGTCGATTCCCTTCCATCTGAAAAGAAGGGTTCCGTTAAGAACGGTTTTTTCAAAAGTTCTGTGAACGTTCGGAAAAAGTTCTTCAAGAACTTCGTGATATTTATAAAACTCCGAAAGATCTTCGTCTTCGTTTTTTGAAACGGTCGGAACTCTTACCATGTCTCCGAGTTTTTTTGCGGCGGTTTCGATTTCTTCCGGAGTTATTTCGGTTTTGCATTCACCGATTTCCGGAGCTTTTATCATAAGGGTACGGATAACGGCGATTCCGAGAAGAACGGCAATTATTCCGAGAATTCCGAAAATTATATACTGCATTTTTTATCCTCCCTTATTCGCTTGATTTCTGGATATATCTCATTTCCGCCATTTCTTTCTCAATGGGATGGAAAACGGCAATCACAAGCATGATTCCGGCAAAAATCATCGGGACCCAACCGAGAAGGGCACAGATGGTTTCATTTGCGCTTTCGGGCTGAACCGGAAGGTCTGCGTTGAATCCTGCGGCGCCGAGGGCTGCGGTCATTCCGAGGTTGACTGCGGCTTTCGAAAGTTTTGCGGCAAGGTTATCGCAAGTTGAAACAAGGCTGTCGATTCTGCGGCCGCTTCTGAATTCGATAAGGTCGGAAAGATTGTTGCGGTTTGTGTTGAAAAGAACAAAAGCAAAAGCCATTGCAATTGCAACGGTGATTCCGTTGATGTAAATTGTGACAATGGAATAAGGATTGAGAAGGAACGGGATTTTACCCACAAGATAAATTGCGGCGCCGAGGATCATTGTGTTTCTTCTTCCGATTTTTTTGTCAACGGGAATGCAAAGGACCGTTCCGATTACGGAAACAACAAGGAAAACCGCCATTATCGGGGTTGCGGAAGAAGCGGAACCGAGAATATAGGTTGCGTAATAGTTTACGTTGCTCATTATAAGAAGGTTGAGGATTCCGTAAACAATGATATAAAGGGCGTTCATAACCCAGCTTTTGCAGGAAAGGAGCATTTTAAAAACTTCAACGATTCCGATTTTGGAATCATCCTCAATTTCCTGCTGAACACGTTCCTTGGTGGTGAAATAATGGGCAAAACTTCCGATTATGCAGATCACGCCCATTACCGCGGCGGCATAAGCGAAAGCAGTCTGACCTGCTTCGTTTGCCATTACGTTTCCGTTTGCGTCAAGTCCGCCGAAGAGATCAAGAAGGGGATAGAGCGCAACGCCGCCGATTCCGCTGCCGACGCATCCGCCGAGATTACGGGCAACGTTGATCGCTCTTCTGTCGGAGTCGCGGTTTGTTGCAAGACCGCCCATGCTGTTATAAGGAATTGCCGCAAAGGTGTTGAAAAGTTCAAAAAGGAAGTAAATCGCAATCGCTATTGCAAGCTTCATTCCGTATGCAACGTCGAAGCATGTGAACATCAGAACAACTGTCACCGCCCAGGGAACAGCGCACCAGAGAGCGAAAGGACGGCATTTTTCGCCGTTTTTAAAAGTATGGTTAACCGCCCAATAGCCGACAAGCGGATCGTTCACCGCATCCCAGACGATTCCGAGAGCGGTTATCATTCCGGCGTGCTCAATTTTAATTCCCATTACGTTTGTAAGGAAGAAGAGATAGAACAGGTCTTTAAAGTTAAAAACAACGTTGCTGGCTGTGGAAAAGGTGCCGAAACCCAGCTTTTCCGCGAAACCGATTTTCGGGGTTTCGATATATCTGCTGTCAGTTTTCATAGCGGGTCCTCTTTTCTTTAATACTTTAATTCGTTAAAGCCATTATATCATATTAAATTGTTTAAATCAACCGGATTTGTTATTTTATTTGCAGAAAAAGGAGGGAGAATTTTTGATTGGGCAGAGTTTTCTCCCTCCGTTACCTCCCTCGTCAGAGGAAGGTAATTGTCCTCCGGGTTTTTGGCAATCCTTCTTTCGTCACCTTCGGTGATACCTTCCCCCAGGGGAAGGCTTTGCGGAACGGTCAAGACCGTTCCCTACCATGAATGGTAATAACAACATAACCGGGCGGTTAATCTGAAATGAAAACCGTTGCCGACCCCGAGCGGCGACGGTCGGAATTGGAAATCTCCGTTCTTCCGGTGGTGCGTTTTGTCCCCTTTGATAAGGGGACAGCGTTTGCGGGAGCAAGCTGCTGGGGTTAGATTTTTCTTTCAGGCACAACCCGGTTTCTTTTTCCAAAAGAAATGGGGTTGTATTAAAAAGCCCCTCATCCGTCTTTTCTGCGGTAAACCGCAGAAAATCCACCTTCCCCCAAGGGAAGGCTATAGGAACGGTCAGAACC
>JAZQUO010000014.1:0-10359 GCA_045631325.1 Oscillospiraceae bacterium | reverse complement strand
GTTGCAATCGTTTTCGCAAAGTGCATGGAAAATATTCATATGACGAAGGGTCAAGGTTCATCGCCTCTTATAAATTAATTTTATATAATTACAGCTGAATTATAAGCTATTTGTTATAATAAATCAATAGCAAAAAAGAGCGTACTCTATTTGAATCGGCGTGTATTTCTTCGGGCGTCCGTCTTTGAAGTTCGGGTTTTGTTTTGCAACCATCTTGCCGGTCTGGGTGCGCTCAACTATCATTCCGCGTTCGTATTCCGCAAACGCGAGCATGACTGTCAGAATGAGGTTTCCCGTCAGCGTATTTTCAACCAAACCCATGTTGAGGATATTGTGCGGTTCGGGCAAGTCCTCAGTTTCTTTCTCTTTTGGATATTATATTTCTGTTTCTTTTGTGCTTCAAAGGGGCGGATTTTCTGCTTCATTTTTGATTCAAAGTTGTTATAAAGCTGCTTGCAATCTGTCCCATTTTTGGTATAATGTTGATTCTTTTTTTGTTTATTATCTTGTTTTATCTTTCTGTTGGTGTTAATATTGTTTCGATGCATAAGCATCATCTATAATATTAACTGCTAAAAATCTGGCTAAATCACTAATTTTATCGCGGACTGATGCGGGATTGGCCCATGAGTTGCGTCAGCAACTCAGACCGGCAACTTAGGATCTGGTGTTTACACGTGCAGGTTCGACCCCTGTTATCCGCACCAAAAAAGCGAGTATTGAAGCCATTTTTCAATACTCGCTTTTTGAAATATCATAAACTTAATAAAAGGAAGATGTTCAAATATGCCAAGAGGAGCTGTAGAGAAAAATTCATTTGAATATATTGAGTATGAAAACGAAAAATGTGTTAGATTTACTACTGTCGGAAAACATAAATTTTCTGTCATTGTTGATAAAAATGCATGGGAAAAGTATTTATGCGAACACACTTGGTCCGTTTCAATAGATACAAAATCTGGTCGCGCGTCAGTAAAAACAAGCATTGAAAACCAAACTGTTTTTTTATGGCGTTATATCATAGAGCACGAAAAAGATGAACTTGATTACTGGGGAACTACTATTGACCATATTAACAATAATCCTCTTGATAATCGTTTATCAAATTTAAGAATATATAATGCGATGTTAAACGGAACAAATGTGTCAAGTAAATTTGATGATGAAGATCGCCGTTTTATACACGAAGTTAAAAGTGGCTCCGGTGGATATAAAATTCATTACAGTTTAGGTGGTCAACCATATTACATCGATTTTTTTAGTATAGCAAAATATGGAAGTAAAGAAGCCGCATTAGCAGCTGCGAAAGAATACAGAGATAAATATGTCATTGCTGATAGAGAACAGAAAATTGAAGAAATAAAACGCAAACTGCGAAATATTGAATTTGAGCGAGGACTTCGCGACAAAATAAATGCTGGAGAAATCAACGAAATAATTGATATTTTAAAAAAATATTCTGTAATTTAAAAATAAAAAAGCTGTTGCAACTGCAACAGCTTTTTTGCATTTTTTATTATTCTTTATCATCTTTGATGAGTTTTCTGATTGCCTCAACAGCAACGGAAATTGCGCATTCGGTATCATGAACGATGGGGTTTTCCATACCGAGAGCATTGCGTTCCTGGTTGCCCATTACAAGGAAGCAGGAACCGCAGCGGACTCCGAGATGGCTTGCTGCAACGAAAAGTGCCGCAGATTCCATTTCGGAAGCTTTTGTTCCAAGACGTTTCCAGGCTTCCCATTTGTTGAGAAGTTCATAACTTACGGGCATTCTCTGGGGTTCGTGCTGGCCGTAAAAAGCATCCTTGCACTGAACAACACCGGTATGATAAGTATGGCCGAGTTTTTTTGCTCCGTGAACAAGAGCGTTTGCAACTTCAAGGTTTGCAACAGCGGGGAATTCGATGGGAGCATATTCACGGCTTGTTCCTTCCATACGGATCGCGCCGGTTGCAATAACAACGTCGCCGCCTTTTACGTCAAGATCGATTCCTCCGCAGGTTCCGACACGGATAAAGGTATCGGCTCCGCAAAGAACAAGTTCTTCCATTGCGATCGAAGCGGAAGGACCGCCGATTCCGGTGGAGGTAACGCTTACTTTTTCGCCGTCAATATATCCGGTATAGGTAACGTATTCTCTGCTGTCCGCAACAAGAACGGGGTTATCAAAATGCTTTGCAATTTTTTCGCATCTTTTGGGATCGCCGGGAAGGATCACGTAACGGCCTACGTCGCCCGGTCTTATCTGTAAATGGTACTGAAGTCCTTCTTCGCCTGAATAATTCTGCATTATAAAGCGCCCTCCGTTTTCTGTTAATGATATTTATATTATAATATCAAAAACGGTTATATTCAACATAAAAACGCAATGTTTCCGAACTTTTTGGAGTTTTATTATAATGTTTTTAAAATTTATTTACCGATTTAAATGTATTTTTGATTGAAATGCAGCAAAACACGGCGTTTTTGTGTATTTATACATTTTTCTTTGTATATTCAAAAGCGGTCCATGCGAGTAAAATACGGTCTTTTCTGCATTTATACGCCTGTATTTATGTGCAAACTCGACAAAATAAATAAACAGTTATTGACAATTGTAGTCAAATAGTAAAAACGCATAAATATTCACAAAAAGGTGTTGACAATGTATAATTATGCGAGTATAATACAGCCATAGCCAATGATCAATGACTCAAGAAAATTATTTTTTTAATTTAGTGAGGTAGTTAAAATGAAAAAGATCGTATCCCTTATCCTTGTTGCTTGCATGATGCTTGCATTCGCCGGCTGCGGTGCTTCCAACGAAAACGTACTTAAAGTTGCTCTTTCTCCCGACTTTGCTCCGATGGAATTTGTAGATACCACAAAATCCGGCCAGGATTCCTACGTTGGTTTCGACGTAACCCTTGCAAAATACATTGCAGAAGAACTTGGTATGGAACTTGAAATTCTTCCTATGAGTTTCGACGCTTGCCAGGTTGCAGTTCAGACCGGTTCCGTTGATATGTCCATTTCCGGTTTCTCCTGGACCGAAGAACGTGCAGCAAACTATAACCTTTCCGATTACTATTACGCAGGCGAAAACGAAACCGAACAGGTTATCATCGCTCTTGCAGAAAACGCAGGCGCATACGCAGACGCAGCTTCTTTCTCCGGAAAGAAAGTTGCAGCACAGAACGCTTCTCTCCAGCTTGAACTTTGCAAATCCCAGCTTCCCGAAGATTGCGAAATCGTTGAAGTAGGCGACCTTACAACCGCATTCCTCCAGCTTCAGAACGGTGACTTTGACGCTCTTGCAGTTGCAAAAGGCCAGGCAGACGTTTTCATCGCAAATAACCCCGACGCAATCGCAATCTGCGGATTCGCATTTGAAGTTGATGCAGCTTACGAAGCAAACGTAATCATGCTTCCCAAAGGCGCAGACGAACTTACCGCAAAAGTAAACGAACTTCTTGCAAAAGCTTATGAAGCAGGTTACTACGGCGTCTGGTACGAAGAAGCTCTTGAACTTGCCGGTGCAGAAACCTCTGCAGACATCTCTTATGACGACGAAGGCAATATCGCCGGTTGATTTTAAAACCATTATCGGTTAAAATAGGCAGGGCGGAAAATTTCCGCCCTGCTTTTCCCTTGATTAAAAGAACTATCCCGGAGGACAATAGATGTTCAGTTTTGAAAACATAATTATGCTTATAAGGGAATATTGGCAGATCTTCATTTTCGAAGGTCTTAAATATACCCTTATCCTTTCCGCAATCGCCGTATTCTTCGGCGTAATCCTCGGCGCATTCATCTCTTTCGGAAGAATGTCCAATATAAAACCCCTTAAATTCATTAATAAAAAGGGTGCAAAAAAAGGATTTATCCATTGGGTCGCAAACTTCAATCCCGTAAGCTTTCTTTGCGAAGTTTATACCGAAGTTATCCGCGGAACCCCCCTTCTTCTTCAGCTTTATCTTTTCGTTTTTGTAATCCCGAAAATTCTTCCCTTTGTTGATCAGTTCAACGCGGTTGCGCTTGCTCTTTCTTTCAACAGCGCCGCTTATGTTTCCGAACTTTTCAGAAGCGGAATTCAGGCAGTCGATAAAGGCCAGACTGAAGCAGCCCGTTCCCTCGGTATGAACAAAACCCAGACCATGCTCAGGGTAATTCTTCCCCAGGCGGTCAAAAACATTCTTCCCGCAGTCGGTAACGAATTTGTTGCAATCATCAAGGAAACTTCAATGGCTTCCACCTTCTTCGTAGGCGACCTTATGACTTCTTATCTTAAAGTCAGAGGTGCAACCTATCTTGCCCTCGAATCCCTTATCATCATCGGCGTTATCTATCTTGTTGTAACATTCACTTTAAGCAAACTTATCGGAATTTATGAAAGGAGGCTCAACAGCAAATGATTCAGACCGTTGATCTTTATAAAAGCTTTGGTGATCTCCAGGTACTCAAAGGCATCAATGAACACGTTGCTCCCCAGGAGGTTATCTCCATAATCGGACCTTCCGGCGGCGGCAAATCAACTTTCCTTCGCTGCCTCAATATGCTTGAAACCCCCGATTCCGGACAGATTTTCTTCGAAGGCGTTGATATCACAAGCGAAAAAGTCGATATCGACATTCACCGCCAGAAAATGGGAATGGTTTTCCAGCATTTCAACGTTTTTCCCCATCTTTCCGTTCTCGAAAACGTAACCCTTGCCCCCACCGTTGTCAAAAAGATTTCCAAAATCGAAGCAAACGAACAGGCAATGGAACTTCTTAACCGCGTCGGTCTTGCAGAAAAAGCAAACGACAGCGCAACAAGCCTTTCCGGCGGACAGAAACAGCGTCTTGCAATCGTTCGCGCACTTGCAATGGAACCGGACGTAATGCTTTTTGACGAACCGACTTCCGCACTTGACCCGGAAATGGTCGGCGAAGTTCTTGACGTTATCAAAGGACTTGTTAAAAACGGAATGACCTCCGTAATCGTAACCCATGAGATGGGCTTTGCAAAAGAAGTCAGCGACAGAGTCGTTTTCATGGACGGCGGAATTGTTGCGGAAGAAGGAACTCCGGACGAAGTTTTCAACCATCCCCAGAACCCCAGAACCAAAGACTTCCTCAGCAAAGTTTTGTATTGATTTTCCCGTAACGGGCGACCATTGCGGTCGCCCGTTTTTCTTTTTTAAGGAGCGTTTTAAAATGGATAAAAAAGAACTTTATGCATGTATTGACGAAAACAAAGGGATTTTTGAAGAACTTTCCGACAAAATCTGGGGATTCGCGGAAATTTCCCTTAAAGAACACGAATCCGCAAAAGCTTATAAGTCCCTTCTTGAAGAACTCGGTTTCAGGGTCGAAACCGGTCTTGCCGGAGTTGAAACCGCTTTTTCCGGAACTTACGGAAGCGGAAGACCCATAATCGGAATCCTCGGTGAGTTCGATGCGCTTTCCGGCCTTTCCCAAAAAGCCGGACTCACCGTTCACGATGAACTCATCACCGGTGGAAGCGGTCACGGCTGCGGCCACAACCTTCTCGGTGCGGGTTCTCTTTCCGCCGCCTATGCAGTAAAGAAATATCTCGAAGAAAAAGGCGAAGGAAACGGAACTGTTATTTTCTATGGCTGTCCCGGCGAAGAAGGCGGCGCAGGAAAAGCCTTTATGGCAAAACAGAATCTGTTCTACAATCTTGACGCTGCCCTTACATGGCACCCGGACGATTCAAACCAGGTTACAAGCGGTTCCTATCTTGCCTGCGTACAGGTTGAATATAAATTCGAAGGAGTTGCCGCACACGCCGCAGGATGTCCCCATATGGGACGCAGCGCGCTCGATGCGGTTGAACTTATGAACATAGGTGTTCAGTTCCTTCGCGAACATATGCCGGTAAGCGACAGAATACATTATTCCATCACCGACGCCGGCGGCGTTTCGCCCAACGTTGTCCAGCCCACCGCCCAGGTTCTTTATATGGTGCGTTCCGACACCGTCGCAAAAGTCAAAACCCTTCTTGCAAGGGTCGAAGATATTGCAAAAGGCGCCGCTCTTATGACCGGAACGACCCTTAAACGCCGCT
Source organism: Oscillospiraceae bacterium (assembly GCA_045631325.1). Classification (GTDB taxonomy): domain Bacteria; phylum Bacillota; class Clostridia; order Oscillospirales; family Ruminococcaceae; genus UMGS1668. Next base: position 4,305 of record JAZQUO010000014.1, on the reverse strand, counting down.
TTATTGACGGAACCGCGGACGTTGTTCCGAACTCCGTCCTTGAAAAAGCAATGTATAAAAACTTTGAAGAAACCGAACTTCCGGAATACACCGAAGAGGAGCTTGCTTTTGCCGAAGAACTCAAAAAGACCTATCTCACCGAAGGACTTCCGGGTTTTGCTTCCGCTTTCAGTCCCGAAATCGCAGGCTTTGTTTCCGAAAAGACAAACAGCGGCGAAAAGGCGCAGAACGATTTCCTCATGCCCCTTTTCCACAGCGAAGTCACCCTTCCCGGTTCCACCGACGTCGGTGACGTAAGCTGGCAGACTCCCACAGCGCAGATAAACACCGCAACATGGACAAGCGGGATTCCCGGCCACAGCTGGCAGGTTGTTTCCATGGGCAAATCCACCATCGCCAAAAAGGGCATGAATCTTGCGGCAAAGGTAATCGCCGCAACGGCAGTTGACCTTTTTGAAGATCCCGAACTTCTTTCCGCAGCAAAAGCCGAATTCCTTAAAAAAACGAAATCCGGATTTGTAAGTCCCATTGAAGATGGCGCTGTTCCTGCAATTGCCGGAGAAAAAATTCTTTAATCAAAACACAAAACAATATAAAACCCTTCCACCGTGTCTACGGCAACGGTCCCCCTCCCCTGTTAGGGGAGGTAAATAAAAAAATCCCGTGCTCGTTTTGAGCACGGGATTTTTTCATTTGAGCATCGGGGAGTGTCACTCAAGATTCTTTTCAAGTTTTTCAAGTTCCGCCATAAGTTCTTCCGGGAGCTTTTCACCGAATTTTTTATAGAACTCACGAATACCTTCCGCTTCCGTTTTCCAAAGCTCTTTATCCACAGAAAGAAGGCCGGCAAGAGTTTCTCTGTCTATATCAAGACCGTCAAGGTTGATGTCTTCGGGTCTGGGTTCAAATCCGATTGCGGTTTCTTCCGCTTCGGCGGTTCCGTCGCAGCGTCCGAGGATCCACATAAGAACTCTCATGTTATCTCCGAATCCGGGCCAGATGAAATGGCCTTCATCGTCGGTTCTGAACCAGTTTACGTTGAAAATCTTCGGTGCTTTGTCGCCGAGTTTTTCGCCCATATCGAGCCAATGCTGGAAATAATCTGCCATATGATAACCGCAGAAAGGAAGCATTGCCATAGGGTCGCGGCGAACAACGCCGACTGCACCGGCGGCTGCCGCGGTTGTTTCGGAAGCCATGGTGGAACCTACGAAAACGCCGTGTTTCCAGTCACGGGACTGATATACCAGCGGGGCGGTTTTTGCTCTTCTTCCTCCGAAGATCATTGCGGAAATCGGAACGCCTTCCGGATCGTCAAATTTCGGGCTTACACAGGGGCAGTTCTTTGCCGGAGCGGTGAATCTGCTATTGGGGTGGGCGGCCTTTTCCGTTGCGGAAGAACCGCTCCAGGGGTTGCCTTTCCAGTCGATTGCGTTTTCCGGCGGGTTTTTATCAAGACCTTCCCACCATACGGTGTTGTCATCAAGGTTATGAGCAACGTTGGTGAAGATGGTGTTTTTCATGGTTGCCGCAAGGGCGTTGGGGTTAGATTTTGCGTTGGTTCCGGGGGCTACGCCGAAGAAACCGTTTTCCGGGTTGACTGCCCAAAGGCGGCCGTCTTTTCCGATTCGAAGCCATGCGATATCGTCGCCGACGCACCAGACCTTATAGCCTTTTTCCTGATAAATTTCCGGCGGGATAAGCATTGCAAGGTTGGTTTTTCCGCATGCGGAGGGGAACGCGGCGGTGACGTATTTGATTTCGCCTTCGGGGTTTTCAATTCCGAGGATGAGCATATGTTCAGCCATCCAGCCTTCTTTCCAGCCCTGCCAGGAAGCGATTCTTAAAGCGAAGCATTTTTTGCCCTGGAGAACGTTTCCGCCGTAGTTGGAGTTGAGGGACCAGATAGTGTTGTCTTCCGGGAACTGAACGATATATCTCTGTTCTTCGTCAACGTCAAGGGAACAATGAAGTCCTTTTACAAAATCGGAAGAATCGCCAAGCTGATCAAGAGCGGCTTTTCCCATTCTTGTCATGATTTCCATGTTAAGAACGACATAGATGCTGTCGGTGAGTTCAATTCCGATTTTTGCGAAGGGAGAACCAAGCTGGCCCATGGAATAGGGAACAACGTACATGGTTCTGCCTTTCATTGCGCCGTCCGCAAGAGGACGCAGACGCGCATACATTTCATCTTTTTCGACCCAGTTGTTTGTGGGGCCGGCCATTTCCTTTTTGGTGGTGCAGATGAAAGTTCTCGCTTCAACTCTTGCAACGTCGTTGGGTTTTGTTCTGTGAAGAAGACATCCGGGGAGTTTTTCCGGGTTAAGTTCCTCCATAAGTCCCGTTGCAACAGCTTCCGCTTTAAGAGCTTTTATCTGTTCTTCTTCGCCGCTTATCCAGACTACCTTATCCGGTTTGACAAGGGCTTTCATTTCTTCGATCCAGTTAAGTACATGAGAGTTGTTGGTCATTGGCTGACAGCTCCTTTCCAAAAAGAAATACCGTTTGCTTTATTATACACCAAAAGAAATTTTTTGCAAGCTTTTATTTTAAAAATTGCAAAAACTTTCTGTTTTTAATTTACAAAAAAGGATGTTTGCAATAATTTGAATTTAAAATTGCAAATATCCTTCCAAAAAACATATTTTATTCAAAATCCTCGTCGATAGGCATGGTGGGTCTTGCGTTAAGTGAAAGATCCGCAAAATGTCCCGCAAGGGCTTCATAATAAGCCTGGGAACCTATCATGGCCGCATTATCCCCGCAAAGTTCAAGGGGCGGAACAAAAAGTTCAAGATGGCGGCGTTTGCATTCTCTTTCAAGCAATGCGCGAAGACCGCTGTTTGCGGAAACTCCGCCGGCGGCAACGATTGTTTTATATCCGCCTTCCTTTGCGGCAAGCATTGTTCTGTCAACAAGTGCATGGCAGATTACGTCCTGATAGGAAGCGCAAAGATCGGGAATATTTATCTCTTCCCCGCGCTGCTCCGCATTATGCAGTATATTGACAACGGCGGTTTTAAGTCCGGAAAAGCTCATATCAAGAGGGCATCCTTCAACTTTCGGTTTCGGAAGATTGAAAGCCTTCTGGTTTCCTTCTTTTGAAACTCTGTCAAGATGAACTCCGCCGGGATACGGAAGTCCCATTGCTCTTGCGGCTTTATCAAAAGCTTCGCCTGCGGCATCGTCGCGGGTTTTTCCAAGAATGCGGAATTTTGTATAATCGGAAACCTCAACAATATGGCTGTGGCCGCCGGAAACAACAAGGCAAAGGAAAGGCGGTTTGAGTTCCGGATGGGCAAGATAATTTGCCGCAATATGGCCTTTAAGATGATGCACCGGAATAAGTTTTTTTCCGGTTGCAAGGGAAAGGCCTTTTGCAAAGTTAACTCCGACAAGAAGCGCGCCGATAAGTCCCGGTGCAGCGGTTACAGCGATGTGATCGACCTCTTCAAGGGTCATATCCGCGTCCGCAAGGGCTTTTTCCGCGACGGCAACGATATTTTCCGTATGTCTGCGTGAAGCTATTTCGGGCACTACGCCGCCATAGAGACCATGTTCCGCAACCTGGGTATTTATTACGGAGGAAAGGATTTTTCTTCCGTCTTCGATTATTGCGGCGGCTGTTTCGTCGCAGGAAGATTCAATTGCTAAAATTCTCATATATTCATCGCCTTACAGTACATTATATTCTATGTTGATTATACCATAAGGCGAAGGTTTTTTACAATATTTTGTTTAATTTTCTGTTTTGATGTTTTCAAGAACCGCTTTTACCGAAAGTTCCCCAGCAAAACGAAAAAGCGTTTCCGCCATAAGTTTTTCCGCCGTTATACCTGTTCGCCTTGCAATCGTTTCATAAAATTTTGCCGCGGCGGGATCCACCGAAATCGTGTATCTTTTCAAAAATTCATTCTCCTTTTTTGTTTTTAGATTAGTTTTTGAAATTCAAAGAAAATTATTATAAAAAACGCCCTTTTTAGAAAACTTCATAGAGAAGTTTTTCGGACAGTAAAAATATCCAGACATAAAAGGTGAAGTTAAAAACGTTCCCTACCATGAATGGTGATAACAACATAACCGGGCGGTTAATCTGAAATAGAAACCGTTGCCGACCCCGAGCGGCGACGGTCGAAATTGGAAATCTCCGTTCTTCTGGTGGTGCGTTTTGTCCCCTTTGATAAGGGGACGGCGTTTGCGGGAGCAACCTGCCGGGGTTAGACTTTTCTTTCAGGCACAACCCGGTTTCTTTTTCCAAAAGAAATGGGGTTGTATTAAAAGCATATTATCAAGGAGAATCCT
>JAZQUO010000013.1:0-46246 GCA_045631325.1 Oscillospiraceae bacterium | reverse complement strand
CTTCTTCGCTGAGCGGTACGGGTTTGGAAGCAGGACCTACAAAGCCGGTTACGCCGCGGGTATTTCTGACAACGTACCAGGATTCGTCCGTAAGGATCATCTTGACAAGGACATAGCCCGGGAAAATTTTGCGTTCCACTTCACGCTTTTTGTTGTCGTTAACCTCAACGATAGTTTCGGTCGGGACGCTTACGTCGAAAATAAGGTCTTTGAAACGTTTATTTTCGATTACCTTTTCAATATTCTCGGATACTTTATTTTCATAACCGGAATAAGTATGGACAACATACCATTTAGGAGTTTCAGACATAAACTCAGTTCCTTTCGCGCATTAAGAGCCGAAGAACAGCCTTACAATGAGACCGAAGAAATAGTCAATAAGGCTGATGCCGATCGAAGAGATGATAACGACTACAATAACAACGGTGGTGTTGTTGATGACCTGTTTTTTGCCGGGCCATGCAATTTTTTTGAACTCACCACGGATGTCTTTGAAGAAACGTTTTACTCTAGAGAAAAGGGACGGCTTTTTCGCAGTATTTTCATTAGCCACGGTAATACCTCTTCCTTTCCTTACTTCGTCTCTTTGTGGAGCGTGTGTTTACGGCAGAACCTGCAATATTTATTCATTTCAAGTCTGTCCGGATCGTTCTTTTTGTTTTTCTTGGTTGTGTAGTTGCGTTGCTTGCACTCAGTGCATGCCAACACTATTTTGACTCGCATTGCGGCACCTCCTGATTCTTGGAATTTTTGCCTCCCTCATATTAAAGGACACGGGTTTTTTTGCGCAAAAAAATAAACCCTTTTAGAGGTGTATATACTATACCATAAAGTATATAGACTCGTCAAGAGGTTTTTTGAAATTTCTTTATAAAATATTAAATTTATTTTTTATAACAATATTATATGTCTTTTTCGGGCAATAATCAAGCAAAAGATTGGCTTAAATATTAAAATAAAACTACGGAAAAATAATTTTTAAAGGAGGTGAAACTTTGATTTACGGATTTTACAGAAAATTTGCGGCAGTTTTATCCGTTCTGGCAATGCTTACAATCGGTTCTGTATCGGTTTTCGATGAACTTTTGCCCGAGAAATTTTATTCCGACGGCAATCGGATTTCAATTGCATCGTCATACGGAGAATTCATTACTTTTGATGAAAATCCAGGAAACGCAAGAACCGTTTTCAACGAACAAAACAGTTCTTACAAAGCAACGGCAAAACTCCTCGGTATCTTCCCGGTCCGGGAAGTTGACGTTACCGTTACCGACGAAAAAATCGTTAAAGTCTGCGGAACGCCGTTCGGGGTAAAAATGTTTACCGACGGCGTTCTTGTGGTCGATTTTTCCAAAATCAATACCGAAAAAGGATACCGCTGTCCCGCAAAGGAAGCAGGTCTTCTTGAAAGCGACCTTATTATTGAAATAGACGGAATTCCCGTTTTCCGAAACGAGGACGTTGCGGAAATAATCGAAAACAGCGGCGGAAAAACATTGGATTTTTCCATAAGCAGAAACGGAGAAACAATTTCCGTTTCAATAACTCCTGAAATGCTTGATGACAAAAGCGGTTATAAAGCAGGTTTCTGGGTTCGGGACAGTTCCGCCGGAATCGGTACCCTGACATTTTATGACCCGGAAAACCTTTCTTTTGCAGGGCTTGGACACGCTGTATGCGACACCGATACAGGAACAGTTCTCCCCTTTTCAAGCGGTGAAATTGTTGAAGCGGCAATTACAAAAATCAAGAAAGGCGCTGTCGGCGCTCCCGGTGAATTAAGCGGCGCATTCACCGGAAAAGAGAACCTCGGAATCGTGAAAAGAAACAACGAAACCGGACTTTACGGCACTTTGGAATATGAAATCGAAGGTATTGAAATGCCGATTGCTCCGAAACAGGAAATTTATGAGGGCGCGGCAGTAATTATTTCCACTTTAAGCGGTTCGGAAGCTGAGGAATATGATATTGTAATCGAAAAAGTCAACCTTTCCGATGACAGCATGACAAAAAATATGGTCATCCGCGTTGTTGACGAAGAACTACTTGAACTCACCGGCGGAATCGTTCAGGGAATGTCGGGTTCGCCCATCATTCAGGACGGAAAACTGGTTGGCGCGGTGACCCATGTTTTTGTAAACGACCCAACGAAGGGTTTCGGAATTTTTGCGGAAAATATGCTCCGCTTTTCCGAAAATTCCAAATAAAAATAACCCGGGTAAGTAACCCGGGTTATTTTATGTAAACTTCAAATATTCTGTTAAAGACCTTTATATCATCTTTTTTCTCACGCATTTCCTTGACGGTATATTCGGGATAATCAACCCGAATTCTCAAAAGAAGTTTTGAGTTTTCAAGGTATTCGATTTCAACTTTTTTCGCAGGAATATTTATTAATTCCGTATGCACTTTAATATCGGAGTTTCCGGAAAAGTAATAAGAATATCCGTTTTCATCAATCAGTTTATATTTAACCTTTCCGATAATTGTTCTTCCTTTACCTTCAAACGTTCTCTTTTCATCGTATTCAATTTTTATAATCTCTATTTCCTTGCGGATTATTCTGTTATTTTTCAAATCCGACATTGATTTTATATAGAAAATCAGATACCCTAAGGAAGGTAAAAGAGCCGCGATCCAGATTATCATCATCCATAAAATAATCCATTTTTCTACGCCACAAAACAATGCCAGTAAATTTACTGTTAAAAAAAGTCCTATAACAAGTGGTAACCATTTAAAATAATCTGAAAAATAAAACTTTAATATGTTTTTATATTTTTCCATTTTTCGCCCCCCTGCCGTTCTTTTTAATTTATTTTATCATGCGGTGCTTTTCATTTCAAGCTAGATTTATTCTTTTACATAATATAGCTAAAAAATCTTTCGCCTCTGTCTTTTTATTTGATTTTATGCTATAATAATCAACATTGATCAATTGCAAACAGGTGATTGTATGGCTAAAAAAATGAAGCTGATTGCGTTAATTACAACGGCGGTTACTGTTCTTTTCGCCGCCCTATATATAAATATCGAAAACGGATTGCTTCTTACATTTGCAATCACCTTCGGTACAACTTCGTACCATTTATTGATGCGCCTGCTTGTTGGCTTTTCGGTAAATCTGTTGCTGAACAATCATGTTGATTATCGAAGAAAATGGTTTCGGGTAAGTTCTTCCGAGCAAAAGTTTTACAGCAAAATCAAGGTAAAAAACTGGAAGGGTAAAATGGTTACATATGACCCGGATTCTTTCGACAGCAGGATCCATACATGGGACGAAATTGCCCAGGCAACCTGCCAGGCGGAATTGGTTCATGAAGTAATCATTGTATTAAGTTTCATTCCCGTTTTTGCATCCGCCTGTTTCGGCGCATTATCTGTATTTATTGTTACATCCTTTCTTGCTGCCTGCTATGACGCGATGTTTGTTATAATGCAAAGATACAACCGTCCGAGGATTATTAAGATAATTGAAAAAAGATGAACAGAATCAAGCTTCTTCACATGGAGAAGCTTTTTTGTTTTTCTCTCTGTTATTTTTTTGCTCAATATGTTATAATTGATTATATTATAAAAACGCACAGAGGTGGATTTACAATGAAAAAATACGTTGATTACATCACCGATATAACCTGCAAACTCCTTGCAATCGACAGCCCCACAGGCTACACCAGAAACGCCGCGGAATTTGTAATGGAAGAATACCGCAAGCTTGGATATGAACCTAAAATGACCGTAAAAGGCTGCGTTCTTGTTGATATCGGCGGCAAAAATAAAGATAACGGAATCGTTCTTGCGGCGCATACCGATACCCTCGGCGCAATGGTTTCCGAAATCAAAGGCAACGGAAATCTTAAAGTTTCCCCTCTCGGAGGAATGAACCCCAATAATGCCGAAGCGGAAAACTGCAGAATCATAACCCGTTTCAACGGAATTTTTGAAGGAACTTTCCAGCTCAACAACGCTTCCATCCATGTAAACGGCGATTACAATGATATAAAACGCAAATACGCAGGAATGGAAGTTGTTCTTGACGAAGTTGTTAATTCCAAGGAAGATACCGAAAAACTCGGAATTATGGTTGGCGATATCGTCTGTTTCGATCCCAGAACCACCGTTACAAGCAAAGGATATATCAAAAGCCGCTTCCTTGACGACAAACTCAGCGTAGGTATTCTTCTCGGATATGCAAAATATCTTAAAGAAAACAACATCGAACTCGAAAACCGCCAGTATCATTACATCACCGTTTATGAAGAAGTCGGTCACGGCGGCGCCGCTTCCATTCCCGAAGGCGTTACCGAAATGATTTCCGTTGATATGGGATGTGTCGGCGAAGGTCTCGGATGCGACGAGCACATGGTTTCCATCTGTGCAAAAGATTCCCGCGGACCTTATAACTATGACGTTGTCACCGGACTTATCAAAGCCGCAAAAGACAACAACCTCAACTTTGCTGTTGACATTTATCCTTTCTACGGTTCCGACGTTGATTCCACCCTTGATGCCGGATACGACATCCGCCACGGACTCATCGGCTCCGGAGTATATGCATCCCACGGTTATGAAAGAAGCCATAAGGACGGTGTTGAAAACACTCTTAAACTTCTTGCGGCATACTGCAAATAAATCACACACAATATAAAAAAGCGCGGGCAGCATGTCCGCGCTTTTTTTATTGCACAAATATCATTTTCTTTTAAAATGGACAAAATTAAGAAGAACACTTATAACAATCGCCATAGCCGCTACACAAACCCAACAGAATCCCAAAGAATAAAGAGGAAGCTTATGGAGTAATTCTCCGAAAAATCCAAGCGGAAATTTTGCGGTTTCCAACGAATAAAGCACACTTACAACACCGGTGGCTGTAATCGTCAAAGGATAAACATAAGGATTGTTTCTCCAGATTTTATGAGAAAGTCCAAGAATTATAAGAACGATTGAAATCGGATAAATCGCGTTGAGCACCGGAATGGAAATGCTGAGAATCGCATTAAGTCCAAGGTTACAGATAAGAAAAGAAAAACCGACAATTATAAAAACCCAGCTTCGATAGCTCAGTTTTTTGAACTGCATTGAAAAATATTGAGAAATCGAGGTTATAAGTCCGATACAGGTCGTAAGGCATGCAAGAGTAAAAATTGCGGCAAGAAAAATTGCTCCGGGGCCCCCGAAAAGCTGGTAAACAATACATCTCAAAGTCCATGCACCGTTTTCCTGAATAGGATAAACTCCCGAACTGCATACGCCGACATAGGTAAGCATTATATAAACAATCGCAAGAATGCTTCCTGCAAAAATACCGGCAAGAACAGTGTGGCGAATAACGCTGTTTTTCTCTTTAAGTCCAAAGGCGCCGAGTGTTGTTGCAATTACAAGTCCGAAGTTAAGAGCTGCTATGGTATCCATCGTCTGGTATCCATCTGCAAAACCCTGTAAAAAAGGGGCATCAATATACGCCGTCTGTGGCGATGCGATCAGGGTTTCTCCTTTGAACAAAAATGCAAAGAAAAGCACGCAAAGCAAAATAAGAAGGCTTGGTGTAAGATAAGTACCGATTCTGCTGACAAGTTTTCCGGGATTCAGGCAAAACCAGAGAGCAACAAGGAAAAACACAAGCGAATAGGAAACCATCCAGACCGTAAGATTTGTTCCCTCCGGAAGATAAGGCGCAACCGCCATTTCAAAAGGTACTGAAGCTGCCCTCGGAATTCCAAGTCCGGGACCTATTGAAAGATAAATAAGCAGAGTAAAAACCGCTGAAAACCGTTTTCCGACATTCTGCGCAAGTTTGTCAAGTCCGTCAAACTCCGCAACAACTATAACTCCCAAAACAGGTAAAACAACCGCCGTTATAAGAAATCCTATCATCGCAGGCACGATATTATTTCCTGCGTTTTGTCCGAGAAACGGAGGAAAAATCAGATTTCCTGCTCCAAAAAACAGCGAAAATAACATAAAGCTGATAAGCAGCATTTTCTTTTTGTTTAATTCCATAAAATATTCCTTTTAAAAATTTAAAAATTTTATAAACAGATTGCCTGCAGAATTATATCACCCTTAACGATATTTTGTCAACGCAGGGAGTTTTTTGTCAGAAAAAACACAAAGAAATAAATTTTATTTCTTTATTGACATCATCAAAAAAATATTTTATTATATTTTCTGATATTTTAAAAGGCTTGATATTCAACACTATATTTGACATCCCGGAGGTTTTTTTATGTGGTTTATCTTTACCCTTGCAACAACTTTGCTTTGGGGTCTTGCCGAGCTTTTTTATAAAAAAGGCTCTCACGAAAATGAAAAATATGACCATTTAAGAGTTTGCATCATGGTCGGCGCTGTAATGGGAATTCACGCAATATTCACTTTGCTGACTTCCGACGTTCATTATGATCCGATGAACCTTATCACCTATCTTCCCGTTTCTCTTTGCTACATTGTTTCAATGGCGTGTTCCTTCTTCGGAATCAGATTCATCGAAGAATCTCTTTCCGACCCGATTGAAAACACTTCCGGCGCAATGTGCTCCCTTCTTTGTGTAATTTTCCTTGGTGAAAGTATCGACCCCATTATCTGGGTAGCAATCGCAATAATCGTTGTAGGTATCATCGGCGTAAGCTATACCGAACGCACTTCCAGCATTGAAAGAAGAGAACGTCTTGGCAAAAGACTTGCAATCATCGCTTTTGCAATGCCCTTCTGCTACGCAATCATCGATGCTCTCGGAAGCTTCCTCGATATCTATTTCCTTGAAATGGAAACCAGCCCCCTTATCGGTGTAAACGAAGAAAACATCGAACTTGTTGCAAATATTTCCTATGAACTCACCTTTGCAATCTGCGGCATCATCCTCTTCATCTTCATGATGATCAAAGGCGTTAAATTTGAACTTCCGAAACAGAAAGACAAAGCAATCGCTGCAATCTGTGAAACCGCAGGTCAGCTTACTTACGTTTACGCAATGAGCGGAAACGGCGCTATTGCCGCTCCCATCATTTCCTGCGTTTGTGTTGTTTCCCTTCTTCTCTCCAGAATTTTCCTTAAAGAAAAACTTACCAAAAAGCAGTACATCTTCATTACCACCATTATCATCGGTGTTGTAATGCTTGGTATTCTTGAAGGAGAATAAAAAACTTTAAAACCAATAAAAGACAGAGCATTTTTGCTCTGTCTTTTTTTATTTCATGTGATATAATAATATTGTAATCTAATATTTATAATATGTTCAAAATACAGCAAGGGAGAAAAACAATGAGTTACCGAAAAGAAGTAACGAAAAAAGATGCTTTTTTTGTTTTTATCATCGGTTTAATAATGGGTACTGTTTTTTGTTTTGGAAACCAGTTCTGGTATCGTCCAATAACACCCGAGGAAGCAATACATACGACCGCGACTTATTCAAGATTTGATCTTCAAGATAATTTACCTCGTTTAAATCACACGCGTAGTCATAACTACAAACTCCGTGTTTATTTTGAAGATCATGATTCCCTGTTGATATACGCATGGCGTTTATATGGCAGCGAACGCGAAATGTTCCAAAAATTCAATCTTCTTCCTTCCGGAACAAAAGTTGAACTTATAATTCACCCTAATTCGGATATTGTTCTTGATATGCGCACGGATGATTTGGTATTGATAGAATTTGATGAATCCATAGATATTCTTTCTCTTGAAAATAAAGGTTTTATGATTCTTGGAATAATTATGTATTTAGGTTCGGTTTTCGGACTAATTTACTTTATATACCTTAATTATCGGAGTTATAAAAGAATAACGCGAAAAAAGAACAAAGGAAACAAGAAAAAATAATTTTATCGGAGGAACTTATGGAAGTTACAATAAATAATTTTGAAGACTATCTTGCAAAAACCTACGGCGGTTTCGCCGCGAAAAACGGCGTTTCCCTTGCGGAAAACAATCTTTTCATGAAGCTTGTTGAGGAAATCGGCGAAGTTGCGGAAGTTATCAACAAGAAAACCGGAAGAAAAGCCGAAGACGGAACCGATTTGCAATCCGAACTAGGAAAAGAACTTTGCGACGTTATCCATTATGCCGTTGCAATCGCCGCCGTAAACGGTCTTGACCTCAACGAAATCATAATTGAAAAAGACAAGGCCGCAGCAATAAAATATAACCATAAAATAAATCTTGAAGATTTCATCAAAGAATCGGAGAAACAGGATGTTTGAGAAAATAACCGAACATATTTATATCCATCCGGCGGAACATTATACCGACAGACCGAATATCGGACTTATTGCCGGCGAAGAAAAAACTCTTCTTTTCGATGCGGGAAATTCAGAAAAACACGTAAAAAAACTAAAAAACGAACTTTCGGAACAAAGTCTTCCCAATCCGGATTATGTTCTTCTTTCCCATTGGCATTGGGACCATTCCTTCGGCGCAAAATTCTGGAACGCGGAAATCATTTCCGGAATAAAAACAAACGAAGAACTCAAAAAAGTTGCCGGATGGAAATGGGACGATGATTCCATGAAAAAACGCATTGAAACCGGCGAAGATATCGTTTTCTGCACCGAAATGATAAAACGTGAATATCCTGACAGAAGCAAAATCGAAGTTGTTCCCGCCGATACCGTTTTTGACGGAAGAATAAAGCTCGATCTTGGAGGAATTTCCTGTGAACTCATCCATGCAAAAGGTCCTCATTCGGAAGATTCCGTTATTTGTTATATTCCTTCGGAAAAATTTCTTTTCCTCGGTGACGCAAACTGCAAGGATCTTTACGGAAAACCCTGGGATTTTGACATTGAACATGAGGAAGATTTTCTTGAAAACGTCGGAAAAATTCCTTACGACGAAAAACTGGTTGAAGATTTCCTCACCCTTCTTGAAACGCTTGATTTTACCCATTGCATAAGCGGTCATTCTGAAATTATGACAAAGAAAGAACTTTTTGAATCCCTTTCTTTATGAAACGGAGGTTTATTGATGACAAAAGAAGAAATCGGATATGCTGTTGAACGAATCGAACATCTTGAAAGAATTTTTGACGAGGTAAAAGAATCTTTTATCTCCGATAAAAATTTTTTTGAAAACAAAAAAATGCAGGTAAAAGTTTCCCTTCTTACCCAATATCTTGAAAGCGGACAATGGCTCCGGGACTTTGAACTTGACGAAAAGGGAGAGCTTCCGAAAGAACTGAAACGCGGAATTCTTTCCGAAGACGGGCTTTATAACCTCATCACCGATATTGAACAAAGCAAAAGGAAAAAGGCGAATCCCCTTCTTAAACTTTTTCAAAAAGACGAAATTCTTTTTGCTGTGGCATGGATTATAGTCTATGTGGTCGGTTTCAGCACTGCTGATTCTCTTTCCGAATCCTTCGGTATTCCAAAACTTTTCACCGTAATCTTCGGTACGGTTCTTTCCTTTATTTTCGCAGTTTTTGCAAAGGGGAACAGGCTTTTTGAGCATTTCGGACTTTGCAGGCCGAAAAAAGCGGCAAAGGATTTTCTTTTTTATATTCCGCTTGTTCTGATTTCTTCGGTCAATCTCTGGTTCGGATTTTCCTTCGCAATCGCTCCGCTTACTGCCTTGCTTTCGGTTATTGCAATGTGTTTTGTGGGTTTTCTCGAGGAAGTTATTTTCCGGGGAATGCTTTTCAGCGGAATGGCAAAAAACGGCTTGAAATCGGCTATAATCGTTTCCTCCCTTACCTTTGGAATCGGACATATAGTCAATCTTCTTACCGGAGCGCCGGTTTTTGAAACTCTGCTCCAGGTTGTTTATGCTTCCGCAATCGGTTTTTGCTATACCGCGATTTTCCACAAAGGCAAAAGCCTTTTGCCTTGCATAATTTCGCATATTTTTGTAAACTCCACAAGCATTTTTATTGCGGAACCTTTAAAAGAAATGTTTGTTATAACCGCCGCTTTGCAAACGGTTCTGAGCATCGGATATGGAATCATAATTCTTCGTAAGAAATAAAAATAAGGTGATAAAATGGAACCTTTTGAAAAATTTACCGAAAATTTTCAAAAAAGCTGGGATACCCACATGGAAGCTTTCGGACCGATTCTCGGTCCGGCATTTATGAATAATTTTGAAGCAAAAGTCCATCTTGTTTCAGCGCTTAACAGCATAAGTAAAAATGAAATTCAAAAAGGTTTTGCAAAACTTTCGATTATTAAAGATATGTGTTCCTGTAACGAAGATTTTGCCGTATTTTATTTTTCAATGGGACTTGGTTTTGAACTTTCCGGAATGCAAAAGGAAATGTGCCGCTGCTATGAGGAATGTGTAAAATATGAACCGGATTTTTCTCTCCCATATTTAATGATTGCAAAATGCGCACATTCCGCCGCAAATCTTGAATATGCGGAAAAAAATTACAAAAAATGTGCTGAATTTCTTGAAAAAGAAAATTTGCCGAAGCAAACTCCTTTTGTCCGAGCCTCAATTTATACGAACTATTTTTCCTGCCTCACTTCTCTTGGAAAATACGAAGAAGCCGAAAAAATTCTAAAAAAATCCGAAGAGATTTTCCCCGATATGCCACAGCGGCTCCACTATGCCGCAATTCTTTACGCATATATGGGTAATCCGGAAAAGCTTTTTGAATATATGGAAAAACTCAAAAATACAAATTTGGAACTGTATCTCGCAACAAAAAAACTTATTGATGAACTTACCCAATAAAAAGGAGCGTGCTCAAACGAGCACGCTCCTTTTTATTTCTTCCTTAGTTCCCAAAAAGCAACCGCGCTTGCGGCGGCAACGTTAAGAGAATCAACTCCGTTTGCCATCGGGATTTTTACGGTATAATCGCAATCTGCAATTGTTTTTTTCCGGAGGCCTTCCCCTTCCGTTCCGAGAACTATCGCAAGTTTTTCCTCTTTTGCAAGGCGTTCATCGTCAATGCTTAAAGTATCGTCGCAAAGGGCCATTGCGGCAGTTTTAAAACCGAGTTTTTTGAGATTTTCCTGCCAGTTTTCTCCCGCAAAAGTCCACGGAACCTGGAAAACCGTTCCCATACTCACGCGGATCGCTCTTCGGTAAAGCGGGTTGCTGCAGCCTTCCGTAAGGAGCACCGCTTCGATTTTAAGGGCGGCGGCAGAACGGATTATTGCACCGACGTTTGTAGGATTCATAACATCTTCAAGCACCGCAATTCTTTGAGCACCGGCGCAGATTTCTTCCGTGCTCAAAAGCGGTTTCCGCTTCATTGCACAAAGAAGCCCCCTTGTAAGCGGAAAACCGGTCAGTTCTTTAAGGACATCAAATTCCGCCGCAAAAACAGGAATATCTTCCAGTCTTGCAAGAACTTCCTTTGCTTCGCCTTCAATATGCTTTTTTTCAACAAGAACCGAAACCGGTTCATAACCTGCGTCAAGTGCTCTTTCGATAACTTTCGGACTTTCCGCAATGAACATTCCTTTTTCGGGAAATTCGCGGTTAAGAAGCTGAACTTCCGTAAGACGTGCATAAATATCAAGTTCCG
Source organism: Oscillospiraceae bacterium (assembly GCA_045631325.1). Classification (GTDB taxonomy): domain Bacteria; phylum Bacillota; class Clostridia; order Oscillospirales; family Ruminococcaceae; genus UMGS1668. The sequence goes on along the minus strand of JAZQUO010000013.1, from coordinate 34,767 downwards.
GCGCAGAAAAATCGGTTATTTCAGTTATATTAAGCATAGAAAACTCCTTGAATTCAATATATATTGATATTATAATATTATTATAAAAATGTGTCAAACAAAGAAGGTATTTATCAATGAAGCTTTTGTTCAAACAACGCTTTTTCTCCTGGTTCGACAGCTATGATATCTATGACGAAAGCGGAAAAACCGTTTATACCGTAAAGGGCCAGCTTTCCTGGGGACATTGTCTTAAAATTTATGACAGCCTCGGGACCGAAATCGGAACCGTTCAGGAAAGGATATTTACATTCCTTCCGAAGTTTGAAATATATCTCGGAAACGATTATATCGGATGCATCAGCAAGGAATTCAGCCTTTTTGTTCCCCGTTTCGATATTGATTTCAACGGATGGCACGTTGACGGAGATTTTTTTGAATGGGATTACAGAATAATCGATTCCCGTGGCGAAGAAATTGCGACCGTTTCAAAAGAACTTTTAAACTGGACCGATACATATGTAATTGATATAAATGACCCCAAGGACGCAATATGTGCTCTCGCGCTCGTTCTTGCAATCGACGCTGAAAAATGTTCAAGAAACTGAATAAAAACAAAAAGCCTGCAAAAGCAGGCTTTTTTGTTATTTTTCAGCAACGATCATATAGCGGTGGATAGTTCCGTCTACACTTCCCTTTTCTTCGATTGTTTTTTGCATTTCAGCAAGCTGTTCAAAACATTTATCGACAGAAAATCCCGGAAATTCCCACTCAATAATTCGGGCAAACCAGACGAAAGCACCAATGTCAAAAAATTTAATAGGTTTATAAGTTTCTCCTTCTTCAAGGATCTTAAATCCGGACTTTTCAAATTCTTCTTTTTGATATTTCAAGTTCATATTGGGAAACGGTTTTTCGGTATCCGGAAGTACCATTTCAACCAAATCTCTGTCATTATCTTCGCCAACTTGCTGAGTAATAAAAATTCCGCCTTTTTTCAGCAAGCGGTAAAATTCCTTTGGATTTAAATCTCCATGCCTGTTTATAATCAAATCAAAACTTTCGTCTTCAAACGGAATATTTGAAGGATCATCGCATTTCCTGAAATCAATACCAAGCGGAAGCAAAGTTTCTTTGCATAATTCAACATTAGGCGGATATCCTTCTGTTGCAAATATGTTTTCATATGGATGATTTAACGATAATAAAAATTCTCCGCCTCCTGTATCGTAATCAAGAATTTTCATATCCTTTTTTAAATATTTCTCTATGATTTTTTTATAATCCCAGGGCAAGTTTTCCTGTTCATATTTTCCCTCGATATGAGAAAAATCCCAGCCGTGAATATGTGCAATCTGCTCTTCTTTTTTCCAGGTATCTTTCAGTTCATATTCATTCATAACTGTAACACCCAAACTTTTTAAAAATATTTTCTTGCCCAATCAAAAAGAGTTTCCGACATTTTATCGAAATCAACCGTTCCGTCTTTTTTAAGATGCAAAAATGTTTCAACAATTATCTTTTCGTTTTCTGAAACAACTTCCAGCAAGTCTTTTTGTCGTGTGATGTATTTTCCGTTTTCTTTGAAACAAATCGCCTGAACAACAAAAGAAGCGGATTTATATAATCCTCGAAGGATTTCCTCATCTTTTTCGTAAAGCATATTATGTACGCAGCCATGATAGATGTTGCACACACCGGATTTTATCGCTTTTTCAACAGCATTTGTATCAATTTTATCAAGCAGTTCATCCAGTGTTCCTTTTATCGGTTTTGTGTCATAGTAAAACTGAAAAAGGTCGGAAGGTTCCCAATTAAGAATTTCATTTTTTCCGGAAATAAAACCGCAGATAAGCTCCCTTTCGGGCAAGGTATCCAGCATATCATTATAAACTTTTATATCCGAAGCGGAAAGTTCATCGAGAATCACAACCGTATCAATATCGCTTTTTTCGGTTGCCTCTCCCCGGCCGTAACTTCCCTGTAAACCGACGAACCGGACTCTTTCACCAAATGTTTCCTCAAGCTTCGGCAAAAACTTATCCATCCAGATTTTTATATCAACCATTTTTATAACCTTTCCGTAATTAAAAGGCACAACATTTTTTGCTGTGCCTTTTTGTCTTTAAATATTTGCGATAAATTCTTTCATCCAGCTGCAAAGTTTTTCGCTTGCTTCGTTTGCAACGCGAACAACTTCCTCGTGGCTGTGTTTAACGGTAGCGATTCCTGTTGCCATATTGGTGATGCAGGAAACACCGAAAACTTTCATTCCAAGATAGTTTCCGCAAATGGTTTCCGGAACGGTGCTCATTCCTACAGCGTCCGCGCCGAGAGCTGCAAAAGCTCTGATTTCTGCAGCGGATTCATAGCAAGGTCCGTTAAAAAGAGCATAAACGCCGCGTTTATAATCGATTCCGAGTTTTTCTGCGGCTTTTTCTGCTTTTTCAAGAAGAACCGGAGAATAAGGTTCGGACATATCCGGGAATCTGGGTCCGAAACGGTCGTCGTTGTCACCGATAAGCGGGTTTACTCTTATGAAGTTTATATAGTTATCAATTATCATGAGATCTCCGGGTTTAAAATCTCTGTTAACACCGCCGCACGCATTTGTAACAATAAGATTTTCGATTCCGAGAAGTTTCATAACATAAAGCGGATAGCAAAGTTCACGCGCGGTAAAACCTTCATAATAATGGAATCTTCCCTGCATTGCGGCAACAAGTTTTCCTTCAATTTTACCCACAACAAAATTGCCGGCATGACCTGCAACGGAAGATTGAGGAAAATTAGGAATATCTTTATAAGGAATAACGGTTTTTTCTTCCATGAAATCGACCAGACCGCCGAGTCCGCTTCCAAGAATTATTGCGGTTTTTGGAATTTCGGAAAGTTTTGAGCGGATATATTCCGCAGATTCATTTACTTTATCATAAAACATTTTTAACACGCCTCCTTTAATCTATCTATATAATATGAAAATTTTTCTTTTTCGTCAAGCAATTTTGATTTTCTTAATTTTTCAACTGTAAATTTTTGGTAAATCTATTGACAGTTTGGAAAAATATGGTATTATTTACTCATGGATATCCAATTATTTACATTTAAGTTAAAATATGGAATTTATTCCGCGTATAAATTCCTGTCAATAAAATATAAAACGCGGAGAAGAGGCTTGAATTATATGGAAAACAAAATCAGAATTTTAGTTTCGGACGACAACCGGGAATTTTGCGATTCCTGTGAAAATACTCTTTCTTCCCTTGGTTTTGAAGTTTTTATATGTGAAAAAGACGGAAAGGCGCTTCTTGACAGTATCGTACTCAAAAAGCCTTCTGTTGTTCTTTCGGATGTTTTCATGCCGCAGATGGATCTTGTCAGTGTAATTTCTTCCGTAAAAGATAAATTAGGAAATGAAGCACCTTTGTTTATGGCAATTGTTCCTTCGGAAAACGGTATTCTTGAAAAGGAACTTCTTTCCGGCGGAGCGGCATATTGTTTTATTAAACCGATTGACTGCAATTTTCTTGCAGACAGAATCCGTAGTATCTGTCTGAGCACCGGCCGTGGAACAGGAGATTCTCAATCCGGAGAAAATTCAAATCTTGAAATAATAATTACCGACATCATTCACCAGATCGGTGTTCCGGCGCATATCAAAGGTTACCATTATCTCCGTGAAGCAATAACTATGGCTGTAAATGACATTGAAATTATGAATTCCGTCACGAAATGTCTTTATCCTTCCGTTGCAAAGAAGCACGGAACTACTTCTTCACGCGTTGAAAGAGCAATCCGCCATGCAATCGAAGTAGCCTGGGACCGGGGCGACGTTGACGTGCTCAATTCCTATTTCGGTTACACCATCCACAGCAGCAAAGGCAAACCCACCAACAGCGAATTCATCGCCCTTATCGCAGACAAATTAAGGGTCAATATGAAAAGTGCGTAAAAGGTGCAATTTTCCGCATAAGTATAAGGTTTTTCGGACTTGCATTTTTTCGTTTTTCAATGCTATGAACACTAAAATTTATAGGCTTTTTGGCCGATTTAAGCCTATAAACTTTTTTGCTTAATCCTATGAATACTCTCGGTTTATTGGGTAAAAAATTCCGATAAAACGGGGGTATTTTTTTATGAAAAAGAAAGCATTTTGCAAGGACTTTGACTACTACATCGACGAATATATGTATAACTGTCAAAGCCGAAAACTCAGACCGAAAACCATGATGAGCTATGAACAGACGTTACGCCTTTTTGAACGCTGGTGCCTTGAAGACCAGAAAATCACCGAGCCGAGTCAAGTTTCTCAGTCGACCATTCACCACTATATCTGCAACCTTCAGGAACGAGGAAAATATACTTTCTATTCCCTTGAAAACAGCAAAATCAACTATGAGCCTTCCCGCCGCAGAGATTTTTCCCAAAACGTGAGCACGACAACAATCAACAACTATATCCGAAACCTTAAAGCCTTTTACACTTGGTACTCAGATGCCACTATGTCGCATAATCCTATGGAGAAAATCAGACAATTACGCAACACCCGTAAAGCTAAGGAATATCTCGAAGATGAAGAAGTTGAAAAGCTGCTCAAAATTTTCGATAAAAGCCTTTATTCTGAGCACCGGGATTTTATGATTATAATGTTGCTTCTCGATACTGGTATGAGAATCGGAGAATGTCTTAAAATTACGGTTCAAGATGTCGATATTGAAGAAAGAACGATTTTCCTTCCCGCAGAAAACACCAAAGGCGGCAGCTCCCGTTATGTGTTCTTCTCCATGAAAACCTGCAAAAATCTTCAACAATGGTTGAGATTCAAAGACCGATACTGCAACAGCAAATTTCTGTTTCCGAAAAAATGCGGTCTTACCTTGGAAGTCACTTCTTTTGAATCAGGATTCACCAGATATCTTGGCAGAGCGGGAATCAACAAAGATTACTCCCCTCACGCCCTGCGTAATAACTTTGCAAAGCGCTGTTTGATGAACGGAATGGACATTTATACCCTCAGCCGTATCCTCGGACACAGCTCTGTTACGGTCACAGAACAGGCATATCTTGATATTTCTGATAAAGACCTGTGTAAACGTTATCAGCTTTACAGCCCTATTGATAACATGAAATAATCAAAAGTTATAACTTATGATGCCGATTATTTTTCCGCATAAACAAGCCATTAAATCGGTGTCAAAACATAGCATCAAAAGTGAAGGAGATTTTTATGATTTACGCGTATGCCAGAGTTTCAACACCAAACCAAAGTCGTGACGGAAACAGCCTTGAAGAACAAATCACCGCTCTCAAAAAATATGGTTGCGAGGAAATTATAACTGAAACTTTCAGCGGTAAAACCATGGAAAGACCGCAGTTTCAGAGCCTTTTAGAGAAGCTTAAAGAGGGTGATACTCTCGTAGTATGCAAGCTTGACAGGTTCGCAAGAACCGCAATTGAAGGCGTTCAGACTGTCAGAGAACTGTTTGAAAGAGGCGTGAAAGTGCATATTTTAAATATGGGGCTTGTTGAAAATACGCTTACGGGCAACCTTATTTTGACCGTCATGCTCGCCTTTGCGGAATATGAACGAGGAATGATTGTCGAGCGCACCCAGACGGGCAAAATGGTGGCAAGACAGAACCCGAACTTCAAAGACGGACGCCCGAAGAAATATACGCCCATTCAGATTGAGCATGCCCTTTCGCTTCTTTCTTCCGGCAAGAGTTACAAAGAGGTTGAAGCGATAACGGGAATTTCAAAAAGCACTTTAATACGAGCAAAGAAAGAAGCATAAAATAAAAAGAGCGGAAAAACTTTCCGCTCTTTTGTTTTATCTTATTCTACAATTATATGTATTCCCGTCTATCGTAATTGTCACAACAATAGTTTTACCATCATTTTTCGCATCTTCAGGAAGTTCAAACAAATAATGTACGTATTCTGTACTTAAAGGAGCAATGCTTGTAATACTTGTATATGTGAAATCTCGTCTGCTGTCTTCTTCTATCGTAGTAAAACCATAATATTCGTATTCATCAGCATATTTTAATTTGGCTTCAATAATTTCATCAGCCATAACTTTATTTCCCATAGTGTTTTTATACGCAAAACAGATATCTACATAAACTTTTCCGGAATCAGCTTTGTAATAAGAATATAAACCAGACGCTGCTGGAGGAATTACTTCTTTCGAAATATCCGCATAATCAATGTAAAACTCACAATTTTCAGTAATAACAGTTTCTTGGAATCCAATATCTCCAGAAGTTTTTCCTACTTCTTTTTCTTCTGCAGATTCCTCGGATTCTTCTCCTTCTCTTACAACAATTTTATATCTTTCTCCCTTAATTGTAAATTTTACAATTATAGACTGCTCAGATTTGCCCACTTCTTCTGGTACTTCAAAAAGATAATGTAAATATTCTGTGCTTAAAGGATCTATGTCAGTGATACTTGTATAAGTAAAATCTCTTCGGTTATCTTCCTCCATTGTTGAAAAACCAGAATATTCATATTTATCAGCATAAATTAATTTACCAGATGCAATTTCATCAGCATCAACACCATAAGCTTCCAAGTTTTTGTAAGATACACAGATATCAATATATATTTTTCCGTTTTCAGCTGAATAGTAAGAATACAGTCCAGAAGGATTTTTAGGCATTACTTTTTTTGTAATATCAATATATTCTATATAAAATTCACAAATATCTGCAATAGAAACAGCTTCTCCTACATTCAATATAGGTGTCGTATCTACAGCTACTGGTATTTCTTTTTCTTCCTTCTGTTCTTCCTCTTTGTCAACTTCGACTTCGCTTTCTGAAGAAGAACTTTCAATAATAGAAATACTTTCGCTACTCAAAAGATTGCTTTCGTCTTTTTTTGAACTTTCTTGACTAGAAGAGGATTCTGAACATGCAGAAAGCTGTAAGCACATTATAACCGTTAAAAACAAACAAATAATTTTTCTCATATCCATCTTCTCCTTAAAAACATAGTGAAATAGAACTTTTAAGATCATTATAGTCTTTCAAAATCTATATTTCAAGGATAAATAAGACATAATGTTTAACATCCACTACTAAGAAAAAAACGTGACTTTTTAGTTAATGCTAATATGATAATTTCGCAATTATTTGCGAATATCTCTTGAAAATTATCACCTTAAGGCATATATTATAAGTATATTATTATGTTATAAGCTTTTTAAAATCTTCGGAGGTGTCATGCATGGCAATTTCTTATAATAAACTCTGGAAATTACTTATCGATAAGAAAATGACGCAGGCAGAGCTGCGGAAAGCCGCCGATATTGCTCCAAATACCATGACAAAACTTCGCCGGGATGAACCCGTAAACCTTGCAATACTCGGAAGAGCTTGCGAGGTGCTCAAATGCGATATCGGAGATATAATGGAATTCGTTCCAGAATCACAATAAGCAAGGAAGGAGGATCCCAATGAGTGTAATCCCAAAACACCTTATGTCAGAAGAAGATATCAAACTGCAGTTCATTACTCCTGCAATCACATCAAAATGGAACATCGAAAAAATTACGATGGAAACTAAGCTCACAGATGGTAAAATCAATCTGAAGGGCAATCTTGTTGTGCGTGAAAAGCCGAAACGTGCAGACTATGTTATCTATCTTTCCGCAAACAACCCTATTGCAATCATTGAAGCAAAAGATAATAATCACAGCGTTTCCCATGGTTTACAGCAGGCTATGGATTATGCTCAAATGCTTGACCTTCCTTTTGCATACAGCTCCAATGGTGATGGATTCGCAGAGCACGACTTTCTTACCGGCATGGAACGCCAATTCGGTATAGATGAATTCCCTACCGAGGATGAACTTATTGCCCGTTTTAAGTCAGAGTCCGGCATGACTGAGAACCAGGAAACTTTGGTTCAGCAGCCTTATTATTCCAGCCAGAATACTTATCCTCCCCGTTATTATCAGCGTATTGCTATCAACAGAACTGTCGACGCTATCGCACGAGGACAGGATCGTCTGCTCCTTGTTATGGCAACCGGCACCGGTAAAACTTACACTGCATTCCAAATTGTTTACCGTTTACTGCAGAGTGGCATGAAGAAAAAGATTTTGTATCTTGCTGACAGAAATATTCTTGTTGACCAGTCTATCCAGCAGGACTTTGCCCCGCTCGAGAAAGTTATTCACAAAATTAATGCAAGCAACGATGATCCGAGCACCATTACTTCCCATCAGGTTTATTTTTCTCTGTATCAGCAGCTTGTTGGTGAAGAAGGCGAAGAACATTTCCGTGAACTTTTCCAGCCTGACTTTTTTGACCTTGTTATCGTTGATGAGTGCCATAGAGGTTCTGCAAAAGAAGATAGCCGTTGGCGTTTGATTCTGGAATATTTCAATTCCGCAACCCAGATAGGCATGACCGCCACCCCTAAAGAAACAAAATATGTTTCCAACATCAATTATTTTGGTGACCCTGTTTATACATACAGCCTTAAAGAAGGCGTCGAAGACGGCTTTCTTGCACCATTCAAAGTCATCAACATCATGACCGATATAGGCGAAGGCTGGCGTCCACGGCATGGTCAGCTTGATATAAACGGCAACGAAATTCCGGACAGAATTTATACCAACAGCGATTACGATTACAATATCATCATCGAAGACCGTATTCAGCAGGTAGCTGCTGAAATTACCCGTTACCTTAAGAGTACCGACCGCATGTCGAAAACTATAGTTTTCTGCGCCAATGAAGATGCGGCAGAGCGTATGCGTCAAGCTTTGGTAAACTTGAACTCTGATATGGTAAAACAGAATCCTGACTATGTTGTCAGAATTACCGGAAGTGATGTTTACGGAAAGAGCAAGCTGAAATATTTTATTTCCACCAGTTCCGAAGGTCCGGTTATTGCAACAACTTCCAAGCTGCTTTCCACCGGTGCAGACTGCAAAATGACAAAACTTATCGTTCTTGATGAAATGATAGGTTCCATGACCGAATTCAAACAGATTATCGGTCGTGGTACCCGTCTCCGTGAAAAAGAAGGTAAGACCCATTTTGTGGTTATGGATTTCCGTAACGTCAGCAGACTTTTTGCAGACCCGGATTGGGATGGCCCTATCGAAATGGACGATGATTTTGACCCGAATAGAGCAAAGCCTCCGAAGGAGCCTGGCAATGATCCTGTCGATCCGAAAGATCCGCCCGCTCCGCCAAGAGTAAAACCCGTTGTCAGCAAAGATGGTTGTCAGGTTGAAATTATTCACAAAACCGTTTCTATTTACGATGCCAACGGTAAACTTCTCCGTCAGGAAAGCATCGTCGATTATACCAAAGAAAATGTTCGCGGAGAGTATGCTTCTCTTGATGCCTTCATCCGTGAATGGCGTAAGAACCCCAACAAATGGGAAATTCGCGATATGCTTCTTGAACGTGGCATTGAACTTTCTTCCATGAAAACCGAGCAAGGCATGGCGGAAGTTGACGACTTTGATTTTATCTGCCATGTTGCTTATGATAAGAAGCCGCTTACCCGAAAAGAACGTGCAAACAATGTTAAAAAACGTGATTTTCTCAGTAAATACAGCGGCGTAGCTCGAGAAGTTCTGGAAGCTCTGCTGGATAAATATATGAACTCCGGCATTTATGAAATTGAAAAAACAGAAATTCTGCGTCTTGATCCTTTTATGCGTTTGGGAAAACCTGCAAAAATCGCCAGTTACTTTGGCGGCAAAGAGGGTTATCTTAAAGCCGTTCAGGAACTTGAAGATGCAATTTATATGGAAGAGGCAATGTAACTTATGAGTAATTTATCAGGATTTATTAAAAGACTTAGAGATATTATGCGCAATGATGCCGGTATTAACGGCGATGCTCAGCGTATTGAGCAGATTGCGTGGATGCTTTTCTTGAAAGTATATGACGCCAAGGAGCAGGACTGGGAATTTGACGATGCAGATTATGTTTCTATAATTCCGGGAAACTGCCGTTGGCAGAACTGGGCGCATGACGATAAATCCGGTAATGCTCTTACCGGTGAGCAGCTTCTTAATTTCGTCAACAACACACTTTTCCCGACTTTAAAGAAACTGCCTGTAGATGCTTCCACTCCTATCAAAAAAGCAATTGTGCAGACAACTTTTGCAGATGCAAATAACTATATGAAAGACGGTGTTCTTCTCCGTCAGGTTATCAACGTAATTGATGAACTTGAGCTTGACGATTATGAGGAAAGCCACGCCTTCGGTGAAATTTACGAAACCATTCTTAAAGAACTCCAGAGCGCAGGTTCTGCCGGTGAATTCTATACTCCCCGTGCGGTAACCGACTTTATGGCGCAGATGATTCAGCCAAAAATCGGTGAAACTGTCGCCGACTTTGCATGCGGTACCGGCGGCTTTCTTACAAGCTGGCTGAAAGTTCTGCAGAAACAGGTAAAAAGCACAGCTGACGCAAAGAAATATGGCGAGTCCATCTATGGCATCGAGAAAAAGCAGTTTCCTTATATGCTCTGCATTACAAATCTGCTTCTTCATGGGCTTGATATTCCCCGTGTTTTCCATGACAACAGCCTTCTTAAAGATGTTCTGGACTACACCGATGACGACCGTTTTGATGTTATCCTTATGAACCCTCCTTACGGCGGCAGTGAAAAAACAGACGTAAAAAATCATTTCCCGAACGACCTTGCAAGTTCCGAAACCGCAGATCTCTTTATGTCTGTAATTATGTACCGCCTTAAGAAAAACGGACGTGTTGCGGTTATTTTGCCCGATGGTTTCCTTTTCGGCACTGATAACGCAAAAGTAAATATCAAGAAAAAACTTCTTTCTGAATTCAACCTGCATACCGTTATTCGTATGCCGGGCAGTGTTTTTGCGCCTTATACTTCCATTACTACCAATATTCTGTTTTTTGACAGAACCGGTACAACTGAAGAAACCTGGTTCTATCGCCTTGATATGCCGGAAGGTTATAAACATTTTTCCAAAACCAAACCCATGAAACTGGAGCATTTCGCACCGGTTATGGAATGGTGGAATGACCGTAAAGAAATAAGCAAAGACGGTTTTGATAAAGCAAAGAAATTCACCGTTCAGCAGCTTTCAGAAGAACTGGGTTACAACCTTGACCAGTGTGGATATCCCCATGTTGAGGAAGAAATTCTTGCACCGAAAGATCTTATTCAGAAATATCAGGAAAAACGAGCATCTCTTAATGCTGAAATCGACAGAGTTATAGCCGAAATTACGGCAATTCTTGGGGGTGTTCAGAAATGACGCCACAGGAGCTTAAAGCAAGTATTCTGCAGTTAGCTATTCAAGGAAAACTCGTTCCGCAGATTCCCGAAGAAGGCACTGGAGAAGAACTTTATAAACAGATTCAGGCAGAAAAACAACGCCTTATCAAAGAAGGAAAAATCAAAAAAGAAAAAACTCTACCTGAAATTGCAGATGATGAAATTCCATTTGATGTTCCCGAAACTTGGCGTTGGATAAGGCTAGGTGAACTTATTGGGATTATTGGTGGTGTTTCCTATAAAAAGGAAGATGCTGGCAAACACGGCATTCGTATTCTAAGAGGCGGCAATATCCAATCTATGAAAGTTTTACTAGATGAAGATGATGTGTTCTTACCTCACGAGTATATGGATAAGGAAAAGCAAGTTAGAGTTGGCGACATTTTGATTGTTGCATCAACAGGAAGCAAGACTGTCATCGGAAAAGCAGGATATGTTGATAGAGAAATGCCTGAGACGATGATTGGCGCTTTTTTGAGAATCTGCCGTCCTTTTTATTTAGAAACCGCTGAGTATTTACGCTGCCTGTTTGATAGTGAATTTTACAGAAAACATATCCGTGATTTATCACAGGGTACTAATATTAATAACGTAAAAGAATCTCATATAACGGAGTTTGTTGTTCCGATCCCTCCACTTGCCGAACAGAAGCGCATTGTTGCAAAAATTGAAGAACTGCTCCCGCTCATAGACCGCTATGAGAAGGCTTGGAGTGAACTCGAAGAATTCAATAAGCGTTTCCCTGTTGATATGCAGAAATCCATTCTTCAAACGGCCATTCAGGGAAAACTTGTTCCGCAGCTCCCTGAAGAAGAGGGCACCGGCGAAGAACTGTTCCAGCAGATTCAAAAAGAAAAACAGCGTCTTATCAAAGAAGGAAAAATTAAAAAAGAAAAACCTCTGCCTGAAATTGCAGAGGATGAAATCCCGTTTGATATTCCGGATACATGGCGTTGGATTCGTCTTGGAGATTGTTCAACTTATACTCAGCGAAAGGAAAAAGTTCGACCCGTCGATATTACTAACGATATGTGGTCGCTTGATTTGGAAGATATTGAAAAAGGCACAGGAAGAATCATCCAATATTGCAAGGCTTCTGAACGAAAAATTGCTGGTGACAAAGTGAAATTCTATACAGGACAAGTTTTGTATAGTAAATTGCGTCCGTACCTTAAAAAAGTGTTAGTTGCGCCAGCGGAGGGGATTTGCACGGGTGAAATTGTTCCGTTTTCTATTTATGCCAATATCGAACCTCAATATATTGTATATGTTTTGACCTGTCCTCACGTTGACTATGTAATCAATTCTGTCACTTATGGCGTAAAAATGCCCAGAGTAGGAACTGATACAATGGTTAATCTTTTAATACCACTCCCTCCTATTGCTGAACAGAAACGTATTGTTGCTAAACTGGAAGAAATCCTGCCGCTTTGCGAAAAGCTGAAATGAGGTGAAAATATGTTTGATGTTTTGTGGACAATCCTTTTAGGCATAATTGGTGGTATTATTTCCAGTGTAATTGTGTCAAGAGTATTTATGATTCAAGGCGAATACCAACAACAAGTAAGATTTGTTGAAAGTATAATGCGAAAGCTTGGAATAATTTCAGGGTACTTGCTATCGTGTAGAGTAGTATTTGAATGTTCGTATGATGAGGATATTCGTTTTGAAAATGAAAAAAAGGAAAAAGGTTATAAAAACGAAATGGAATACTATGCTGCACATAAAGATAAGCGTTGGACTTCAGTAACCGACATCCTGAACAAATTTAAAAGTGAAGCTCTGAAAAATACAAATGATGTAAAAGAAGAAATTTTAAATTCGAATATTCAAGATGAAGAACTAAGTTTGTTATTAAAAGATACTAATGAGCACCTCCATAAAATTTCTTCGGCCAAAGAATTTAATTTTTTAACAATCAACCAGTTTGAAAGAGAAGAAAAAGAAATATTTGGCCGGTTTGATAATTGCAAACGTATTTCGAACAAGAAACTCATTCGGCTTGTATTAAAGGACAAGCTTATGATTGCATTGTATATTTTTATTGCACTGTTGATTCTTGCTACATATTTAACTTTTACGTTTGGATGGTAAAGTTTTTGTTGTTTTATGGAGAACTGAAATGAGGTGAATCATGATTGATTATTAACATTTTAAAGTTCTTTGGAACAAATGAAATTGTTCTTGGAATTGCGTCTTTGGTTGGTATCGTTGGATTCTTTTTAACTGTTTTTGTTTCTTTAAGAACAGATAAAATAAGTAAGATTCTAAAATATAACCAAGTAACAAGTCAATATAACAAAGAGCGCTCTGCGTATCAAAAGACATTTGAAGGACACAGAAAAAGCATTGTAGAAGACAATATTAAATCGGACAAGTTGCTTAAAGACATCTTGCAAAACGTAGAGGCGTACAGAACAAAATTTGGTGAAATACTATCATTGAAAGAAAAAATGACTTTATTTTTCTTTTCTCAGCATCTTAAAAAAGAAAGCAAAAAGGTTGATTACAACAAAATAAGCAATTATTTAGCTTCGTTATCTGGAAGACTATCCAAAAAGGAGGATACTCGTAATGGTTGATCAAAAATATTTAGCTTTTTTAAACAAATTAATCAGAGACACAAAAAACAAAAAAATTCGTTGGCGTTATCTTGATACAAATGAATCGCTCTATAATGGTATGAAATGGACAAAGACTTTTTCGGATTTTATTTTGTTTTCAGGAAATACGGAAAAAGTCGTTCCAGATTTCAACAAAGAAGATAGTTTTTATGTAAATGAGAAAGGAACATATATAGTCATTTATGTTTATGGAAATCAACCGGCGGAACTTTATGTTATTCCTGACACATATAAGAAAGTGGTCAAATTAATGCCAGAAGAATACGGTGAACAAATCACAAGATTATTAAACCTCGTACAAAGTCAGTTCCCCAGTGCTGAATCTTTTATCGACAGTTTTTTAAATAATACGGATAATTAACGTAAAATAATACGTAATAAAAATGAAAAAGCCCGCTCTGCTTTTAAAGCAAGGCGGGATTTTTATTTCATATCAAATTTTATATATAAGTTTTATTTTTCAACCCGCTCCTCATTAAGGTTGATTCTATTTTCTAGATCCCTTATATATTTTTTTGCATCAGGGTTCTTGTTTTCAATAAGACTGTCGATAAAACCCGTAAATGCTTTTGCTGCATGAAATTGATGAAGCTCACTATTTTCTTCAAGCCTATAAGGTATCCAAAAAACCAAATCACTAACTTCATTATCTGTCATCAATTCCACGTCTTCAAAATCATATAATCCCGGAAGTATGTGTAATTTAGAAAACAAAGACAAAGCAGATTTGCAAACCTCTCGATCTTTATCATTTTTAAAATGAAAATCTTTGTCTTCCTCCAGTTCATCTCCACAATATTGTTCATCCAATATTTCGAATATTTTTTTCCAGTATGTTTCAGCCGCAGCATTACGGATACCGTTCAACATTCTTACAAAATTTTCACTTACAATGAGTGAAGATGCCATATTCCTGTTTCTGTTTTTTTCTCCGTCGGATGCTCCAACTCCATCACAAACAAATTCATCAAGTCCATCATGAATTTGTTCCACTGCTTTTTCAGAAAGTCCCGTATATTCGACGGCTGCTCTTAAATTTACATCAGGGCGCTCTGTATCGCTGATTCCCAATAAATAATCGGCAGAAACATTAAATAACTCGGTCATCTGTTTTAATGAAATGATATCAGGTATGCTTTTCCCGTCAAGCCAACCCATTACGGTAGGACGTGATGCCCCAAGCGCATTTGCCAAATCTTGCTGAGTTCTAAATTTTTCATTATACAGTTCCCGAAATCGCTGTTGAAAAGCCCCATCTTTGTTAAATTCTTTTTTCATGCGTGCCATAAAAAAGCTCCTTTTGCAGATAACTTTTACATAAATTTTAAAAGTGTTGATAAACTTTCACTTTGCTGCTACAATCATACCACAAACAGATTCCGGAATCAAGTTTTCATAAAAAAGGAGGATTTTGCCTATGGCAAAAAAAGAAAATTTTGAAACTATCGAAAACGACACTCCGCTAGAGAGTTTTGTTCCAACCGACTACTCAGATGTCGGACAAGGTGCGCTGCTTGCCCGTGCATACGGCCATTGTCTTTGCTACTGCGAAGGAATGAGTTGGCTAGTATATGAAAATGGTATTTGGAAACAATCGGATATTGCGGCACAAGGTTATTCCCAAAAACTAACCGACTTACAGCTTCAGGAAGCAAATCTTCTTATGCAATCTGCTTTTAGCAGTTCAAAGAAATCTCTTTCTGATGAAAAAGAATATTTAACGTTTGCAAACAGCAGAAGAAGCTCTGCGAGAATTGCATCCACGTTAAAAGAAGCTGTTCCATTGCTCAGCATTAATACTGCCGATTTAGATTCGGATCCTTTGCTTCTTAATACTCCAGATGGAGAGGTTCATCTCGATACTGGTGAAATTACTTCGCATGAATCATTGCATTACATTACCCGCATAACCAAAACATCACCTTCGGATAATGGCTATGAACTTTGGAGTAATTTTGTTTCTCAGATTACGTGCGAAGATGAAGAAGTTGCCAATTTTCTTCAGCAACTGGCAGGAATGTTCGCCATAGGAAAGGTTTATGAAGAACGACTGATCATCGCAGTTGGCAGCGGTGGCAATGGCAAAAGTACTTTTTTTAATGCCCTCCAAGACGTACTCGGTGATTACTCAGGCACAATACGTTCCGAACTTTTGATTGCAAGTAACGACAGTGGCAAAAAATTTGAATATGCCAATCTTCGCGGTAAGCGTTTTATTATCGCCGAAGAACTTGAAGAAAATAAACAGCTCGATACTGCCGCTGTGAAGCATCTTTGTAGCACCGGTGATATTAACGCCCAGTTTAAGGGTAAAGATATTTTTACTTTTAAGCCTTCCCACTCCACTGTACTTTGCACAAACCATATGCCTTCCGTAAAAGCGTTTGATGATGGAACTTGGGACAGACTTGTTGTCGTTCCATTCAAGGGTAGGTTCAGGAATCAAGAGGCCGAGATTAAAAATTATGGAGCTTATCTGGTAGAAAATTGCGGTGGAGCTATTTTGAAATGGATCATCGAAGGAGCTCATATTTACATTAACAACGATTATAAACTTATCATTCCTGAAGAAATTAAAGCGGCCGTAGACCAGTATAAAAAGGATAATGACTGTCTTGCTGATTTTTTCGAAGAGCGTCTTCGCTTTGGAATGAACGAATCTGCGTCCGGTAGTGAATTATATAGAGAATATCAAAATTATTGTCAGTGTGAGGGTGTATATGCTCAACCTCAATCTGTTATTTTACCCAAAATCGCTGAGCATTCTGGTGTTGTAAAAAAGCGAACCAACAAAGAGGCACGATATTTCGGTGTTGGAATTAATAAACCAGATAGTTTGATGTTTTTTCAGAATAGTGTAATGCCGTGTAGGGATGAAAATCGCATTATAAACTTAATGAATGAAATTTTTTCGGATTAAATAGCCTACACTACATACACACTTCATAATAAATCCAGCATTTTTGAAATCGGAATCACTTGGAATTTCCAAACAAAATCCTCACCCAAAAGCAGAAATTATATCGTCCCTTTTACGGTCAGTATGGAATATGAGCACCCAACATAACAATATAAAGTCACGTGCTCAAGTTTAGTTTTAAGATGCCCGCTCCCCTTTTTCTTCGAAAAGGCTCGCGGGCTCGTTTGCAAATTTTGCCGTTTTGTGATATAATAATATTAATCCAATAAATATGAGAATATTAAGGCTATGAACAACCCGATAAATTTATCCGCGGCGACGTTGACGTGCTCAATTCCTATTTCGGTTACACCATCCACAGCAGCAAGGGCAAACCCACCAACAGCGAATTCATCGCACTTATCGCCGATAAATTAAGGGTCAATATGAAAACGGCATAAAAGGCAATAAAAAAAGAGCAGAACCGGAAGATTCTGCTCTTTTTTATCTGTAATGTTATCAAACTTTACACTTAAAATACACCTTATTTATGCGGTTCAGCCGCCGAAAAAAAGATGTTCAACAAGAATTTTTGCCCCGAGAGCCATAAGCACCGCGCCGCCGAAAAATTCCGCTTTTGACTTATATTTATCTCCGAAAACACTTCCGATTTTGATTCCTGCGGCAGAAAAAAGAAAAGTTGTAACGCCTATAAGAGTTACCGCAAGGATTACGTCAACTTTAAGGAAAGCAAAAGTGATTCCCACTGCAAGTGCGTCAATGCTCGTTGCTATCGCGAGAACAAGCATTGCCTTGAATCCGAAAGAAGCGTCCGCTTCGCTTTCCTCTTCTCTCGATTCTTTTATCATATTGAAACCGATAATACCGAGAAGAATGAACGCAACCCAATGGTCGATGCTCGTTATGTACTGCTCAAACGTTGAACCGAGCAGATATCCTATAAGCGGCATAAGCGCCTGAAATCCGCCGAACCAGAGTCCGGCAGTTATCATATGTTTCGGTTTAATTTTTCCAACGGAAAGGCCTTTACATATCGAAACAGCAAAAGCATCCATCGAAAGGCTTATTCCAATCAAAATCAGTTCGATTACCGACAAAACTACCCCTCCAACTCAAAAAAAACAAAGACTTATCCGCAAAACGCGGATAAGTCTCATCATTTAAAGCAATGCCAGGATCAAAAATCCAGTCTGTTGACATAGCTGCGCAGATTGCGCCGACTACTCCCTTATTCAAGAAAATATTATACCATTTAATGATTAAAAGTCAATATTTCAGATTTCTTTTCCGGTTTCGGAATCATATATATTCTCATAAACCGCATAATAGAACGGCGGAATTCTTCTGTCAAGATGGAAACAGCCGAAAAACCATTTTCCGAACTTGCAGGTTGTGGAAACCTCGTTGAGAAATGCATGAAGATTGTTGAAACAGTTGCTTTCCATTTCAAGAAATCCGCGCATTTTAAAACCGGCATCATAAGTAACAACATAATCAACGATATGCTCATTTTTTTCAAGATTTTCACGAGCATGCTCACATTCTTCTTCGTTTGGAAGCCTTACAAAATCCGGACATTCGCGGAAATCCATTACGTCAAGTTCTTCGTCGTCTCCGCCGCCGAAAGCAAAGATTTTCTTTCCTTCGATTTCAAAAACCTCTCCGCGCATAAGCTGATAAATGTTTTCGGAAATTTTTCTTGCTTTTCCTCCGCAAAAATCAACTTTCGGGAATTTTTCAAGAAGTTCAAAATTCTCGTGAGCACCCTCGACAAAAAGGATCTGGTATTTTCGTTTTGAAAGCCATTTTATATTCGCAAGTTCCTCTTTTGATTCATTCCAGACAAATCCGAAATCTCCGCAAACGATAAGAGTATCGCCCTTTTTGATTCTTTTTGCCCCGGAAGTTTTGAATCTTGAAAGTTCTCCGTGGGTATCACCGGTAAAATAAATCATTTTTTCCTCCGGAATTTTAAATTTTGTGCGGTCAAAAATTAATAAAAGATTAATTTTTTATAAACCGCTTTAAAACTATTCCATTATACACCAAATCCTGCTATAATATCAATATAATATATTTAAAATCAGATTTTGACATAATTTGATTTTTTATATGGTTTCGGAGGAAATTTATGAAAAAAGCAATATCTCTTATTCTTGCAATCGTTCTTGCGCTTTCCTGCTGCGTAAACGTTTTTGCGGCAACAAAATATCAGCCTTCTTTTGAAATAAACTGCGAATCTGTCTATCTTGCGGACGGAAACGGCAACGTTCTTTTTGAGCAGAACCCGGAACAGCGTATGTACCCCGCTGAACTCGTCCAGATCATGACCGCAATTGTCGTAATCGAAAATATCGAAGCTGTCGGCGGTTGGGGCGCAGAAGCAGCTTATGAAATGAGCACCCAGAACTTTCTTTATGAAAACCGCCACGGAATTATTTCAACCGGTATGCTCGCCGGATATGTTTTCACTGCGGATGAACTTTTCCACGCAATGGTAATCGCTTCCGGTTATGATGCGGCAATGACCCTCGCAAAGCTTATCGCTGGAAGCCAGGATGCGTTCGTTGAACTTATGAACGCAAAGGCAAAGGAACTCGGCGCAAGAAACACCAACTTCACAAACTGCCACGGACTTCACGATACCGCAAACTATACCACCGCTTATGATATGTATCTTATTTCAAAATACGCCATGAGCCTTGATAAATTCCGTGAAACCGTATCAAAAAAATCCTATACCTGCGAAGAAACCGATACCCACAAAAAACTCACCTGGAACACTGACAACGGACTTCTTGCAAGTGGAAATGTCCATTATTACTCCCCCGTTATCGGTATCAAATCCGGTTACAGTTCCGAAATCGGAAGAAACGTTTCCTCTTATGCTGAATATGAAGGTTTTTCCTATTATCAGGTAAACCTTGGCGCTCCGTTTGAACTTGACGAAGGTTACAACCTTGCTCTTTTCGATGCAAAACAGCTTTATAACTGGGCTTTCACCGAATTTGAAGTAAAAACCATAGTCGAAGCAGGTTCTCAGATTGCCGAAGTTCCTCTTGAACTTGCATGGCAGAAGGATCACCTCCAGCTTATGATCGGCGAAACTTACCGCACTCTTCTTCCCCTTGAAATCGATATCGCTTCCATCACCTATGAATATGCTCTTCCCGAATCCGTTGAGGCTCCCATTGAAAAAGGCGAAGAAATCGGTAAACTCAATCTTGTTCATTCCGGAGAAATCATCGGAAGCGTAAGTCTTGTTTCCGCCGAAGACGTTGAACAGAGCGAACTTTTAAGCGGTCTTAAAAACTTTTCCGATATGACCCGTTCCTTCTGGTTCAAATTCATTGTTATAACTGTTTTCATCCTTCTTGCACTTTATATTGCACTTATGATCATAAGAAACTATAACAAGAAAAAATACGGCAACTTCAAAAAAAGAAGACGTCTTTAATAAAATTTTTGAAATTATTTTCAAAAAACACTTGACATTATAAATCATATTGTATATAATATTAACGCTGTCCAAAGACAGCAGGTGCGTTTCTGCGCTTAAACGGTCAAAATGATCGGCCTGCCGAGGATGAGTGTTTTAATGTGATTTATTACGCTCCTTCCACGGCTCGCGGAGGGAGCGTTTTTGTTTATACAAATTCGGCTCCCATCACAAAGCAGGAGGTGAATTTTTAAAATGGCCAGTGAAAAAATCTTGCAAGCGAAAAAAGAAGCTGTTGCAGAGCTCGTTGAAAAGCTTAAAGCTGCAAAATCCGGTGTTCTCGTAGACTACGTCGGTATCAACGTTGCAGACGATACCAAACTTCGTCGCGAACTCCGTGAAGCAGGTGTTGAATACACTGTAATCAAAAACTCTATTCTTCGTTTCGCAGCTGAGGAAGCAGGATACGGCGAACTCGATGCTTACCTTTCCGGAAGCACCGCTCTCGCAATCTCTAACGATGATCCGGTTGCTCCCGCAAAAATCCTTGGCAAATTTGCAGAAAAATCCAACGGTAAATTCTCCCTTAAAGCTGGTTTTATCGACGGCGAAGTTCTTAACGAAGCAAAAGTTATCGAACTTTCCAAAACCCCCAGCAAAGAAGAGATCCTTACCATGCTCGTTATCGCTCTTACCAGCCCCATCAAAGGCATTGCTGTTGCGCTTGACAAAATTGTCGAAAAAGGCAACGGTGGTAACGACGGCGAACCCGAAGGCGAAGGCGAAGCAGCATAATTGCGCTGCCTGACCCAAAATCTTTAATTTAAAATCTACATCTAATTATCTACAGGAGGTAAACTACAATGGCTTCTGAAAAAATCCAGAACATTCTCGAAGAGATCAAAGCTCTTTCTCTTCTCGAAGCAAACGAACTCAAAAACGCAATCTGCGAGGAATTCGGCGTATCCGCTGATGCTCCCGTAATGGTAGCTGGCGGCGCTGCTGCTCCTGCTGCTGAAGCAACCAAAGACAGCTGGGATGTTGTTCTTACCAACGCTGGTCAGACCAAAATGGCTGTTATCAAAGTTGTTAAAGAAATCACCGGTCTTGGCCTCAAAGAGTCCAAAGAAATCGTTGACGGCTGCCCCAAAGCAGTTAAAGAAGGCGTATCCGAAGCTGAAGCTGAAGATATCAAAAAGAAACTCGAAGAAGCAGGCGCAGAAGTCGAAGTTAAATAATTTCTGCCCTTACAGAGATTTCAAAAAAGCTCTTCCCTTTCGGGAAGAGCTTTTCTTTTTTTTATTTGTGTCTTATTGCGCCAAAATATATCGGGGTAAATATTCCCATAACAGAACTTATCGAAAAGACCGTAACAAGGGTATATGTGAGGCTGTCTTTAAAAAACATTCTTACCAGAATTGAAGCAATCGGCAAGGCAACCATTGTTACCATAAGACTTGTTCTTGCATTTTTTATGATATGCGGCCAGTTGCGGTTGTTATAATAAACTCCCGGCGTATTAATCCGGAAAAATCCGTCGCTGTAAGCGCTTATTTTGTTTTCGTCAAAATATTTCGGAAGGCGTTCTTTTACAAAGAACATAAAATATGCGCCGAAAACCGAAGTAAGAATTTCTATTGCAATAAGGCTTTGGTAATATTGAGCGCCGTTGTTTTTGTAAAAATAAAATGTTGCAAAACCGCCGATTGCAAGACAAATAAAATAAATTATAAGACGCTTTTTCAGGGATTTTCTTTTTTCTTTTTTATCTTCGTCAGAAAGTACTATTGCTTTTTCAACAATTTCATCAATTTGCGAAGCATCGATTTTTTCGTCTTTGATTTTTCCGCAATTTAAAAGTTCCGCAGCGGTTACACCAAGGGCATCTGCAAGAGGATTGAGCGTTGTTATATCCGGAAGACTCTGTCCCCTTTCCCATTTGCTTACTGCTTTATCGGAAACAAAAAGGCGTTCCGCAAGTTCCTTTTGGGTCATTCCCCTTTCTTTCCGAAGTTTTGCGATAAATTCTCCGAATTTTTCTTTGTTAAGTTCAAAGGTCAAAAAAATCACCTCCCGAGGAAATTATAACCCCGGGAGGTGTTCTTTTACAATGATTTTACTGTGGAATCCGGGTAAACCTTTGGTAGAATCAGTTCACTTCGTCCCGTATTTTGCAAATTTCCATCCAATAATGTTCCTCTTCTCCGAGGATAACGTTCAGAATTCCGTTTGGAATATCAAAACCGAAATTGTTATAAACTATCTCAATTTCTTCCGTGTTTGAAACGGACGCCGTCTGTTTAATTATATTGATATTTGTTCCAAGCTTTGTTACCATATCGAAGCCTTCCATATCCTCTTCATGTCTGTCTCCGACAAAATCATAACTTGCTTCACGAACAGTTTTTGTTCCGATTTCGATGGTTTCTCCTGCGGGAACTGTTACCTCAAAGGTGACGTATATAACGCGGCTTACATGCCCGGTTTCGCTTATTACGTCATCAAGTCTTCCTCCGTAATATCTTTCCGCAGGATCTTCCGAAAGCTGACCGTAGGCATACATATATTCCGCAACATATCCGAGATATTCCTCATCGGAAATCAGATTGCGAACTGTCGGTTCATAATCCGCCCCATAATATGCTTCATAATCATAATCCGAAATTATTCCGTAAATAACTTCACCGAGGGTGCTTTCGTATTTTTCCGTTTTAATGCTGAAAGAATCCGTTTCTTCCCTGTTATCCCAGGAACTTTCTTTTACTTCTCCCGCAACAGATTTTACGCTGATGTTATCGATATCCTCGCCCATAACGATTACGTAAAGCGGATGATTTTCAAAATCCGGGTTGAAACTTTTCGGAATAAAGGAACTTGCTTTTACCCAGCCTTCCTCGCTGTTCCAACTCATTCCGTTGAATCCGTAGAAAAATACTTCTGTTTCTTCTTCGTTATAGTCAAAAGCAACTACTGCATCCGGGTTTTCAATTTCATCGAATTCAGCCATTTGAACATTATATTCAATTTTGAAAGAATAGACTTTTACCTGCTGTTCCATTTTTGGATTTTCAGCAAAGGCATCTTTTAAATATTCTCCGCTTTCGAGAAGAACCTTATATTCATCCCAAGACTCAAGACTGCTGAGATTGAGTCTTTGCGTTTCACTGTTATCACCCCAAGCGGAAGCAAAACCGCCGCTGTAAGGACCGATTTTGAGTTCGGTTTCAACGGATTTTCCGTCAACGGTAATCTGCGGAATTCTTGAAACCGGAGTATTTATATTTCCGGCAAAAGGATAAACCGCTTTAAAGGTTATATCCTCATCGGTGGTGTTTGTAACGGTATAGTTATCACGGATGATTGCATCGTTATCCCAGCTATCATAATAAACTGTTTCACCTTTTCCGCTTTCATAGCTTTCCTGATAGGTGTAATACGGCGAAAAATCAAAGTTGATTTCCCGTTCAAAAATAAGTCCTTCGGTGTTTTCAATCGCAGCAAGCGGAAAAGCCGGACCCGCGTAGCTCATATAATCGGAACCCGGTTCCCGGTTTGTTCCGCCGCCGGCACCCGCACCGGGAAACAAAAGAAATCCTGCTGTTCCAAGGGCAACAACACCAGCAACGAATGCTGCGGCCATTCCCGCGATTTTCAATATTACCGGTTTTCTTTTCGGGATTTTTTCTTCTTTTGCTTCTTCAATATATTTTTCATCTATTTCAGTTATTGAATCAAAAAGTTTTTCGCTTTTCATAAGGCAATTCCCTCCTTTTCAAGAAATTCCTTAAGGCTTTTCCGAAGACGGAACATTTTTGAAGAAAGTTTTTTCGGTGGAATTTTAGTTTTTTCTGCAAGTTCCGAGACGGAATCACCATACCAATATCGGCGGATAAAATATAATCTTTCATTCTTGTTCAAAGTTCCGAGCCAGCGGTTGATTGCCTTTGTAATTTCACCGTTTTCGCTTTCTGTTTCAACATCAGCAGCGGAAGGAATGCATTCTTCAAGTTCCGAAAGCATGATTTCAATTCCGCTCCGCTTCTGTGCTTTGTTCATACGAAAACGGCTTATTGATAGATTCCGGGTGATTTTTCCAAGCCACGCACCGAGAAAATCCGGTTTTTGCGGCGGAATGCTGTTCCATGCTTTTCCGTAGGTATCGTTGACCGTTTCTTCGCTGTCTTCCCTGTTCGAAAGAATATTCATTGCTATCGAAAAAAGCATTTTTCCGAATTTGCGTTCCGTTTCCGCAACAGCAAGTTCACTTCTTGAATTATATAGTTCGATTATTTTTGCGTCCTCCAAAAAGATTCCTCCTTTCGGTTTTGTTTTTTGAGGGCCTTCATCCATAAAGACGAAATTTTTTCCTGAATATTCGCAGAATTTTAAAAAAAGGCGCAGAAATCCTGCGCCTTTTTTAAATCAGTTTATCAATGTTGTCAAACGGGCGGTAAAAACTCTTTTTCCCGTAAGTTTCAAGAGTGTTTTGAATCTGCTTATTTATAAATTCAACTTCCTCGCGAAGTTCGTTTGCGCTCATTCGCAAAACGCCGCTTCGCAAAGCCGCAACCTGAATAAGATTATCAGAAGTTGCAACTTTTACGTTATAGTTTTTGCCGATATCTTCGATCAGTTTTTCGATATACATATCTCCGGTTTCGTTTTCCTTGGTATAGGCAACATGGATTTCATGATAATCGAATTTTTCGCCGTAGTTTCCTTTTACTTTATATCCGTCAAAAACAAGAACCAGTTCGCATTTTGTATATCCGCGGTAGTTGCTGAGGATATCCATAAGTATATGGCGCGCCGCATCAAGATTTTCTGCGGCGAGTTTTTTGAGTCCGTCCCAGGCGAAAATTATGTTATAACCGTCAACGATAAGGTAATCTTTTTTCTTCGGCGCGGCGGCCTTATATTCCCTGGGTCTGTCCATAACCGCTTCGGAATACTGTTTTCTTCGAATCGGGCCGAATTCCCTTTCCATAATGGCTTCCAGTTCTTTTTCGTCAATGCTGAAATTGCGGCGGAAAACTTTTACGTTCGGAATAAGCGGGATTCCGTTTTCAATGCTGAAATCAATTCCGCTTGAAACATGCATATGTTTTTCAACTTCGTTCCATTTAACGTTTATTCCTGCGCCGTGGGAACAGAAAACAGAATCCGGGCTGTTGAGAACGTCCGCTTCCGGATCGTAACCAAATTCCACAAGAACCTCTTCGGTGTTATGGCAAGGAGCATAGCCATCGGAAAAACAGACCAGTTTTCCTCTTCCGTGGGTATATGAAAGAACGTCTTTAAGATAGGAACGCATTGTTGAAACAGGCGCGCGGCCGGAAATTTCGACCATATCGCCTTTTGTTTCCGGAGCACCGAATGTTCCGTTCATCTCGCGAACGTCGTTTATGGCGCGTCCTATCTGTTCCGAAGGAACTTCAAGACAGAAAGCATAATAAGGTTCAAGAAGAACGCTTTTTGCCTTCATAAGTCCCTGGCGCACTGCGCGGTAAGTTGCCTGGCGGAAGTCTCCGCCTTCGGTATGTTTTATATGAGCACGACCCGCAACAAGGGTTATTTTCATATCCGTTATCGGCGAACCGGTAAGCACTCCGAGATGTTCTTTTTCTTCAAGATGTGTCAGAACAAGGCGCTGCCAGTTTCGGTCAAGGGTATCTTCGCTGCAGCGGGTTTCAAAAGAAATTCCGCTTCCGGGTTCGGAAGGTTCAAGAACAAGATGAACTTCCGCATAGTGGCGGAGAGGTTCAAAATGTCCCACACCCTCAACCGGTTCGGCAATTGTCTCGCGATAGATTATCTTTCCTTCGTCAAGACCGATCTCCGTTCCGAAACGGTCAAAAACCATACTTTTAAGGATTTCTTCCTGAACTTCGCCCATAAGACAGGCGTAAATTCCGCCGAGCTGTTCGTTCCAGACTATATGAAGCTGGGGGTCTTCGTCCTCAAGCTGTTTGAGTTTCGGAAGGAACTGTGCCGGAGAAATTCCTTCTGGAAGCTTTATCCGATAGGTCAGAACAGGCTCCAGAATCGGTTCAAAACCCGCTTCCTCAAAACCGAGACCCTGCCCCGGAAAAGTTTTCGAAAGCCCGAGAACGGCAACAACGCTTCCCTGTGACACTTCGTCAATGGGTTCAAACTTCGCTCCGGAATAAATTCGGAGAATGTTTGCTTTTTCCTCAAGAGGTTCCGCTGAATCCTTCGGAAGATAGGAAACGACCGAGCGGACTTTAAAACTTCCGCCGGTGATTTTCATAAAAGTCATGCGGTTTCCCTGGGTATCCCGGGAAATTTTGAAAACTTTTGCTCCGAATTCTGATTTTTTCTCCGGTTCTTCGGTAAATTCTTCGAATCCTTCAATAAATTCCGAAACTCCGGAAAGGCGCAAAGCCGAACCGAAAAAGCAAGGAAAAACTTTTCGTTCTTTTATGAGCACGGAAATTTCTTCGGTGCTCAAGGTTCCCTCTTCCATATATTTTTCCATGCTCATTTCATCGCAAAGAGCAATATTTTCATAGAAATCGTCGTTTTTCTCGGAAAAATCAACACAGCCTTCCCCGAGATTATCACGAAGATTTTTCATAATAACGGATTTATCCGTATCCTCAAGATCCATTTTGTTTACGAAAACAAAGGTCGGGACATTATAGCGGGAAAGAAGCTTCCAAAGGGTTTCGGTATGAACCTGAACTCCGTCCCTTGCGCTTATCACAAGAATCGCGTAATCCATTACCTGCATGGTGCGTTCCGTTTCGGAAGAAAAGTCAACATGCCCGGGAGTATCAAGAAGGGTTATTTCCGTGTTTTTCGTCCTGATAACCGCCTGTTTTGAAAAAATCGTAATTCCGCGTTCACGCTCAAGCTCGTTATTATCGAGAAAAGCGTTTTTGTTATCAACTCTTCCGAGTTTTTTAAGTCTTCCGGTGGAATATAAAAGCGCTTCCGAAAGAGTTGTTTTTCCTGCGTCAACATGGGCAAGAATTCCAACAACAAGTTTTTTCAAAACCTCCGACCTCCTTTCCGATTAAGTAAAATATATTATATTATAACATATTATAAATTTATTTAAAAGTAAAAAAGCCACGCATTTTAAAATGCGTGGCTTTTTTATTAATTTCATCAGCCGTATCCCCATGTTTTAAGTTCCCAGAATCCGCCTTTGTTGCGAACAAGAATCCAGTTCCATTTTGAATAGGTTTCCCCCGGTTCAAGGCTGCCGTTTTCCGAAGCAACATAGAATTTTGAAAGAAGAACTATTGCCTCATCGGCATCATAATTTTCTGCCCAATCCGCCATTCTTTCTTTTGAATATTCCTCATCATATTCAAGTTCCAGCAGGATGCAACCTTCGAAAAACGCAAATTCGCGGTAAACCCGGTTCATTGCTTTTTCGATATCTCTTTTTGAATAGATATCGGAATCTTCGATTATTTTTTTCGCCGTAAACGGAATTCCGCAGCCGGAAAGACAAAAAACAAGTGCCGCGGCAACTATCGCCGCAAGAATCTTTTTCATAAAAACACTCCCCTTTCGGTTTATGCTTTCATTATAGCGCCGATTTTTCAGTTTTCCATAGAGTTAATAAAATCTTAAGAAAGGTTTAAGAATTGGCCTTTTTTATTTCAAAACTTCCGTGGTGATCTTTCGCTTTTACCGTAATTTTGATTTTTCCTTCTGCTGTGAATTCATAAGTTCCGGTTTCAGCGTCTTCAAGAACAAGGATCTCTTCGCCGTTTTTATCGGTTATGGTAATATCGATTTCGCCTTCTTTTGTAACGATTATCGCTTCCATTTCCTGCGGTTCTTTTCCGGTGGAAAGGGTCCGGACCTCTGTTCCGTTAAGAAGAAGATGGCTTTGCATTATTCTTGTTCTTGTGCTGCTTTCAACTTTTCCAATAGCAATACCGCTGTTATGACTGCATCCGCAGAAAAACATAGCAATACAAACGAGTACCGCAAAAATTTTGAGCATTTTGCTTTTCATTTTTTCACCTCAGTTCGCTGTTTTTAACCTGCAAAAGCAGTTTTTTATAAAATTCAATCTGATAATCAAGCTTTTCGATCCACATTTTTTTGCCTGTTTCCGTTGCGAAATCAAGGCTTTTATAACTTTCCAATCTTTCTAGCACCTTTTCGCAATGTTCTCTTTTTTCAAAAAGGCTCATTTCGTCATATTTCACCCATTTAAGATTTTCAAAAATTCGGTACGCATCGAAACGGTCGATATTGTCCGCATCGCCGACTGTCTGGGCAAAAACAGTTCTTTTCCCAGGAAAATCCGCTTCGTCGTCAACATGTATTGCAATTCCGTAGCAGATATCTTCGATAGCTTCCGGTTCCATTCCGATTTCTTCGAGGAACGGGCGGGCAATTTTTGCGGAATATCTTCCGTGGTTTCTTGCCTCTTCCCTTGTTTCAAATTTGTTTATATATGAAATATCGTGGAGAAGACAGGCGATCACCATTGCGTCGGAATCCATTCCCTCTTTTTCCGCAATTCCTTTTCCGATGTTCGCAACACGGACGGAATGTTCAAAACGGTAATCTTTTTCGGATTTTTTATCTGCAAAATATTCGCTTTCTTCGAATTTCCTTTTCAGAAAATCTTCCGTAAGTTTAACGCAATTTTTATCTCTCATTTTTTCTCCTTTGTTCCATTAATTACGGTTTTTATCATCTGAATTATTCCAACAACTGCCATAAGCGACGGAATTATCGCAAGAAAGCCCGTTGAAGCGAAAGCTTTCCAAAAGAAAATACTTCCGGACATTAAATATATGAAAAGTTCACCCACCGCAAAGATAATAAATTCGGCTGTAAAGTCAAACACTTTTACATGCAATTTTATTTTCCCGTTTATCCAAAGCCAGCAAATTATCATAAAAAACGGGATAAAAGTGAACATAAAACCTATGGTAAGACAGGTTGCGGAGGCTGTTCCCCCTTTAAGCACCGCGTTTTCCGGGTTTTCAGGTTCATAAAGAACAGTTCTTACGCTGTCGGTTTCCGGAATAACTTCGCTGCCGTAATCCGTTTCGACAAAATATTCCGAGCCGCCGGAATAGAAAACATAGCGCAGGCGGTAAGTTGTTTCGCCGTCATCATTGACATTGTAAACGCTGTGATCCCGGAAATATCCGGTCGCTTCGAACCAATCTTTCGTCTTTATAGCAAGGTTTATACTGTCCTTTATTCCGAAGAAAAGCAAAACAATTCCGATAAGCAAAGCCGCGGAAAAAAGAAAAATTATAACCGCTTTTTTTAAATTGAATTTCAACAGCTTCGCCTCCTTATCGATTTTATTATATCACTATTTTATTTATAAAAAAAGACCGCCAACAGGCGGTCTTTCTTTTTTTCAATAAATTATGCTTTTCCGTTGCAGCCGAGAACTTCAACAATTTTATGGCGAACCATTTCTTTGATGTTTTCTCTTGCGGGTTTAAGATACTGTCTGGGGTCGAAGTGATCCGGATGCTCGATGAGATGCTGACGGATGGAACCGGTGCATACAAGACGAAGGTCGGAGTCAATGTTGATTTTGCATACTGCCATTTTTGCTGCTTCGCGAAGAAGTTCTTCGGGAATACCGATTGCATCGGGCATCTGACCGCCGAATTCGTTAACGATTTTTACCCATTCCTGCGGAACGGAAGAAGAACCGTGGAGAACGATCGGGAATCCGGGAAGTCTTTCTTCAACTTCTTTAAGGATATCGAAGCGGAGTTCCGGTTTGTGGCCGGGTTTGAATTTATAAGCACCGTGGGAAGTTCCGATTGCAATTGCAAGGGAATCAACTCCGGTTCTTTCAACGAATTCCTGAACTTGTTCGGGTCTGGTATAGGAGGAATCCTCTGCGGAAACGTTTACGTCATCTTCGATACCTGCGAGAGTTCCGAGTTCGCCTTCAACGCAAACGCCGTGAGCATGAGCATATTCAACAACCTGTTTTGTAAGAGCGATGTTGTCTTCGAAATCATATTTGGAACCGTCGATCATAACGGAAGTGAAACCGCCGTCAATGCAGCTTTTGCAGGTTTCAAAATCTGCGCCGTGGTCAAGATGAAGAGCGATCGGAAGACCAGTGTCATAAACTGCTGCTTCAACAAGTTTAGTAAGATAGATGGGTTTTGCGTAATTTCTTGCGCCTGCGGAAACCTGAAGAATAAGGGGTGCGTTTTCTTCAGCTGCTGCTTCGGTGATACCCTGAATAATTTCCATGTTATTTACGTTGAAAGCGCCGATTGCATAGCCGCCTTCATAAGCTTTTGCGAACATTTCTTTTGTTCCTACGAGAGGCATAAAAAATTCATTCCTTTCAGATATAAATTTACAGATATATTCTATACTAAAACCGCAGTTTTTTCAATAGCAAGCAGGAAAATTATGCAACCGGAAGTTCTTTGATAATTCCGATAACATATTTTCGGATTATGTTTGCGTCGATTGCGGTTATTTTTCCGTCAAGGTCAACGTCGCCCATTTCTATCTGTTTTCCTGTGGGTTCAACAAGTTTTGCGACTATCAAACGGATGAAATATGTGTCCATTACGTCAACGGAACCGTCGAGGTTTACATCCGAAAGAGTATATCCAAGGGCAGGAATAACTCTGCTTTCGGAATGGTCGCAGTTTTTGCATTTGCGTTGTTCTTCTCCGGGATTTTCCGCTGTCGGAGCAGTTACCGTTTCCCATTCCCCGAGAGAATGTCCCGGAGCATCCTTGTAATTATCTTTTTTGCTGTAACCGCAAAGAGAACAGGTATAGGTCGTATATCCCTTTTCTGTACAGGTTGGTTTTGTTGTTTTTCCTTTTTTGAAATAATTTTCCGGTTCGGAATCCTTTCCGTTTTCCCAGATTTTTATTTCAAAATCATCCGCAGAAAAACGGTATACCTGACTTCCGAGGTAGTTGATTATAAAATCTTTTCCGGAAAGATAATTGTTTCCGCTTTCTCTGAAATTAAATTTGTAAACAGCAGAACCGTTTTCGGAACTTCTGTATCGGTTGCTCATGGGAACGGATTCAATCATAATTTCGTCCTTATCAATATCCGAAACCGAAATATGCGGCATATTTGTTCCGTCTTCAAGAATTTTATTTTCCACCGTTATTTTATATGTCGCATCGGTCGAAAAAACAAAACTGTCGGAAAGTTTTATTCCATATTGATCGGATATTATCGCAAGGTCGCCATCTGTTTCCAATCTCTCAAAATGGTCTACGCTGTAAAAAATCCTTTCATTCCTTTGAAAATAAAAATAATCTTTTCCGTAAAAACCAAAACTTTCAAAACGACCGTCGCTTTTTTCAAAAGGAGAAAGAACAAAATTTCCCGGATTTTTTGCGGTTATTTCCATTACCCAAGGTTTATTATGAAGCAATCTTGCAGATCTTTCAATTCCATGATAATACGAAACAGCACCGTTTTTACCGGTAAATTTATTTTTTTCGGTATTGTTAGCGGCGAATCCGTTTTCCGAAACCGATTCAAACATCAGTCTTTCCGGGTCATATCTCCAAAAATAATTTGAATCGCCATGGGCACAATTATAACTGAACGGAACTTCAATTTGAAAACTTACTTTCGATTCCCAATCAAAAGGTTCAAAAAGCAAAAGACCGATTATTCCAAGAAGGCTTCCAAGTGTCGATTCGTTTTCCGCACTGAAATCGAACCGGTCGTACATTCGGACATCGACCTTATAAACAGCTGTGTTCTTGTTGACTTTGCTGAGTTTCATGGTTACATCGGATCCCACAACTCCGCCCATCCAGACAAGGGATTCATCGTAAGAATTAAGTTTGTTTTTGGGCACATCGGAATAAAAACCTGCATTTCTAACAAAATTGTTTATTTCCGGCGTTTTTTCATGGTCAAGGTACATATTAAAAGATTTTTCACCGCTATGCCAGACAAAGCTTCCCGCACCGTAAACCGTTTTTACGTTTATTTTATACATCATTTCAACCATTGCGGTGAGCACATCGGTAAAGCGGTCTTTTGCTAGCCCGGAGTTCATAAGCGTTGCCGTAAGCGGATGGCTTTTGTTTGCGGAAAGTTTTTTTCCGCCGCCTTTGATTCCATGTGCGGCAAGTTTATCCGCTGCCTTTCCGTTTGCATTGGGTTGATCTATTGATTTTGCGTAAGCTTCGACCTGTTCACGAATCGTATTTTCAAGACTATTGTCAGAATCAACCGTATAGCTTAAATCTCTGTTTGCTTCTGTTTCGTCTTCAGCTTCCTCTTCAGAAAAATCCGGTTCAATTTCCAAAATTTCTTCAGAAACTTCCGAAAGTTCCAATGCGAAAACCGGTAACGATGAACCGACCGACAACATCACCGCAAGCAACCCGCATATAATTTTTTTCAAATATATCAATCCTTTCGGAACAGTTTACTTCGTTTCGATTCCCACAAATTTTTCCGGAAAATTTCTTGCATAATGGAAAAGGAACTGCTGGGCAATTCCCGCGTATTCAGTCACGCAGGCGGGCATTTCGCCGCCGAGAGCAGCAATCACTCTCTTCATCCATACGTCAGCCGGACAGCGTTCCGCCCTTCCGAGTCCATAAAGCAAAACGCAGTCCGCAACCTTCGGACCGACTCCATGAACTTTAAGAAGGCGTTCGCGTGCTTCCGAAAGCGGTGCTTTCATGAGCGGTTCAAGTTCGAGAGTTCCCTCAAAAACCTCTTTTGCGGCGGCGGAAATATATTCTGCGCGGTAACCGCATCCGAGTTTTGCAAAACTTTCTGCCGGCTCGTTCGCAAGTCTTTCCGGAGTCGGAAAAGCAAAAACTCCCGGTTCGATTTCTTCACCGAAAGCAACGCAGAGTTTTTCGATGATTCCTTTTATTCTTGCGATGTTATTATTCTGGCTTATTATAAAACTTATAAAGGCTTCCCAAGGTTCCTGGTGAAGGACCCTTATTCCCGGAGCAAATTCACAAGCTTCCCGGAGCATCTCGTTTGCGCCGAAATCAGCCTTGAGAACGTCGTAATCTCTTCCGAAATCGAAATAATCGAACCAGATTTCATAAAATTCTTTTTCATCCGCACCTATGAACGTTATTCCTTCCGGATCCTGACGGATGTTTCCGAAAATTCCTTTTACAACTCCCCGCCAGTTTCCGTTTTCGTCCGCTTTCCAGCGAAAACACTGGCCGCAGTCAAGAGTTTCCGGCAACGAAAGTTTACTGATTTCGGTAACGCGTATTCCTTCGTCAATCTTCTCAATTTTCATAAAAAATTCACCTTTTTCCGATGCTTTTTGTGCAGTTTTTTTGAGCATTTTACTTTGCTTTTCAGCCAGTTTTTTGAGCATTAATGCTCAAAAAAAGTTTACGTAAAGTCTAATAAACTGTTTGTATGATTGTGAATAAACTGTTTCCACAATGTTAAATTACTGTTTTTTCCCATAAAAACAAGCATTTTTCAAACAGGTTTTCAACCTTTTCCACGGAGTTTTCCACAACGCTCCTCAAAATAATATCCTTTTTGTATAATTTGTGTTTTATCAAAAACGGAAATTGTTTTGTATAAAATCGCCCATAAATATAAAACTATATGTGGATATTTTTATACGGAGGTGTTCTTTGAAAATGCTGCGTGGAGTCAACAAAAGAATAATAGAAATCAACAATATCGAGGGCGGATATTTTGAAAAAGTGCTCTTTTTTGTAAACGATGAAAAGAAAGCCGAACCGGATTCCGTGCTCAACCGTCAGGCGGAAAAATACGTTTCGGATTCCTGCTCAATCAAGTACAAAAAGTGTTTCTGGGGCGGAGAAACCGTAAAAATCCTTCTAAAAATGGCAATATCCGCCGGCGCGGGATTCGCCGTCGGAATATTGCTTCTCTAAAATATTATTTTGTAAGGCGTTTGATGATCATTTCATACTGGGGATATTCTTTAAGAAGGTCTTCCCTTTCAAGAAGTTCAAAATCTCCGAATTCAAAACCGGGCGAAACCATGCATCCCGCAAGGGAATAACCTGTTCCGTCCATAACCGCGCCGAAGATTGTGCCTTTAGGAATAAGTACCTGGGGTTGTTCTCCTCTTTCAATATCGAGTCCGAGTTTAACTCTTTCAAGTTCTCCGTTTTTATTGATGATATGAATCACCATAGGAACTCCGGAATGGAAATACCAGATTTCGTCGGATTTAAGGCGGTGAAAACGGGAAACATCACGGTCTTTAAGAAGAAAATAGATGCTTGTCCAAAGTTTTCTGTTGCCTTCAAAAGCGGAATCCACTGCGGAAGCATCAATAATATCTTTTGATTTAAGGCATTCGTTATAATATCCGCCTTCGGGATGTTCTTTCATATTAAGCTTTTCAACAAAATATTTTCCGGTAAACAAAGAAAAAAAGCCCCCTAATATTTGATATAAATATAATACCATTTTTTAAGGGGCTTTTAAAGTCTTTTATTAAAAATTTGAATTAAAAACATTTTACAAAACTTTGTTTTTGTGGTATGCTTTATAAA
>JAZQUO010000012.1:0-46089 GCA_045631325.1 Oscillospiraceae bacterium | reverse complement strand
GCTTTGCGGTTACGGTATCGATGGCATCGATTATATAATCCGGCTTCCAATCATAGAGAAAAGCGGAATTTTCCGGAAGATAGAATTCTTTTTTATAGGTAACGTCAGCTTCCGGAGCGATTTTTTCAAAGCGAAGGCGGGCCGCTTCGATTTTATCCATTCCGACTGTTTCGTAAGTTGCAAGAATCTGACGGTTTATATTTGTTTCGTCGACGGAATCCCCGTCGATGAAAAGGAGATGGCCGATTCCCGCTCTTAAAAGCGCTTCCGCGGCGGCACCGCCGACTCCGCCGAGACCTATCACCGCGACCCTTGAATTATTCAGTTTTTCAAGCGATTCTTTTCCGAGGAAAAGTTCGGTTCTTTCAAGACGGGACATTTTCTTTGGTTCTCCTTTTGTTTTTTGTTAAGCGGGGCAGATATTATCCGCCCATTTTTGAACGGGACAGGGTTTTCCCCTCATCCGTCTTTTTCGGCAAATCCGAAAAATCCACCTTCCCCCAGGGGAAGGCTTAAAAAAATACCCCGCTTTGCCGAACAGTCCATCGTTGAAACCCGGTCATATGACAAGGGTGGGTAAAGTTCTCCCGACAAATTCACGTTCCCCTGATCCAAAAGGCAGGGCCTACATTACAGTGCCGGAGCGGAACTCCCGTTTAACGATTGTTGGATTAAAAAAACGGACGATTCTCGCACAAAGCAGGGTGTTTTTACTATTATTATGTTTTTCGGCGGAAATTATGCTTCGTAATCTTCTTCACCGAAATAAAGGCTGTAAATTTCGTCATATTCATCTTCATCGACGATTTCTTCAAGATAGTCGCAATCGCCGTCGATTACATATTCGAGAATTACAGGTTCTTCAAGTTCGCGTTCCTCTTCGGAAAGACCTTCGGGATAGAGCACACAATATTTTTTTCCGTTATGTTCGATTGCATCGACAAGTTCAAATTCAATATCTTTGCCGTTTTCATCGGTCAGGGTAACGGTGTTGTATTCTTCAAAATCCTGCGGCATTATTTTTTTCCTCTTCCTTTTAAAAATCAGTCTTCTTCGGAATCATAAAGTTCGGAAAGGCGGTCCTCAAAGGTTTCGGAAATTTCTTCAAATTCCTTATCGTCTTCGATGGGTTCGATATATTCTTCTCCGTCTTCTTTGATAACTTTATAGATATAAAGACCGTCTTCCTTACTTTCCTGTGCGGGAACAAGAGCAAGATATTCCGTTCCGTTCGCAACAACAGAATCCACTATAACAAGTTCGTGTTCGTTTCCCTCTTCATCGGTAAGGGTGAGAAATTCGATTTCTTTATCTTCCATTTTATTTACTCAGCTTTCAAAATCGTAAAGATCTTCAAGGCGTTCCATAAAAATTTCGGAGATGCTTTCATATTCGTCGTCATCTTCGATTTCATCAAGGAATTCTTCGCCGTTTTCTTCAATAACTTTAAGGATTACGAGTTCGCCGTTGTCGGAATCTACGTTTTCGGAAGTTTCAACGGGGATAAGGGCATAATATTCGTTATTATCGCTTACAAGGGAATCAACGATTTCGAATTCGGTTTCTTTGCCGTTTTCGTCAACAAGGGTTACAAAATCGTTGCCGTATTCTTCGTTTTCGGCGGGGTTATTGTTCTGTTTGCTCATTTTTAATTTCTCCGTTTCATGGGTGATTTTTACATTAACATATTATAATAATCCGGCGATAAAGTCAACGATATTTTTGAGTTTATTTTTTATTAATCCGGAATTTCAACGGAAATTATCTTTATCGGGGAAAGGGCGGAATATCCGCCGGTGTAACCGGAATTTTCTGCGGATTCGATTTTTTCGATTATATCAAAACCAAATACGACTCTTCCGAAAACGGTTACTTTTTCTTCATATTCCGGAATTCCGCCGAATTTTTCATAAAGGCCGGATTTTTCCTTCGGGAAGGATTTTTCGGAAATATATGTTTTTGAAAAACCGGAAAGCTTTTTATTCGTTATTATAAAAAAGTCCGGAGATGCAAAATCTTCTTCGATGACGAAGGCAAGGGTTCCGTAAATGCAGGCATATTCCGTTTTTTCCGCGGGAAAGTTTTCGCCCGGGACGGAAGTCTGGATAAACATATCGTTTGCAAGGGTTTTGAATTCCGTTCCGTCAAAAGCTCCGTTTTTTGCAAGTTCAAGGAATTTTTCTCCGGCGGAAGATTCCGGAACGGAAATTTCGATTTCGCCGAGTTCGGTTTTTATTACCGCTTTTGTTCCGTTTTCCGGAATAAAAAATCTGCTTTTTTCTGTTTCCGCAGATATATCAATTTCCGGTTTATCGGTTTGCGGTTTTTCAGAGCCGAGGAAACCCAAAGCCGCAAAAATTCCGAAAACGGATATCAGCAGAACAAGAAAAATTGTTGTTACGATTCCGAGGATTTTAAGTTTTTTCACGGCGGAGCCTCCTTTTAGATATTTTATGTCAAATTTTATTTATGAATCATTTGCAGCAGGGGCGCAGCTTTGTGCGCGCATGTTTTTTAATGGAACGGGGTTAACACCTCATCAGTCACCTTCGGTGACAGCTTCCCCCAGGGGAAGGCTAATATAAAATCTCCGCGGTAAGGGCATTTGAAAGAAGAACACCTTTCGGGGTGAAGGAAATCCGGGTTCCGTTTATCCGGAGAAGACCGGGAGCCTCAAAGGGTTTTGCATTTTCAAGAATTTCTTCGGCGGAAACTTCCGGGAATTTTTCCGCAAGTTCCGAAACGTCGAGTCCGTCGGTAAGGCGAAGGCGGAGCATTGCATATTCTTCCCATCCGCCGCCGGAAGATTCCTCCTTTTCGTTTTCGGAGAAAGGTTTTTCAAGAAAATCTTTAATGCTGCGGTCAAAATAAAAACGGCGGCCTTCCATAAAAGAATGGGCGGAAGGGCCTATTCCGATATATTCATCGTCCAGCCAGTAGCGGGTGTTATGAAAAGAGCGTTTTCCGTCCTTCGCGAAGTTTGAAATTTCGTACTGAATATATCCGCGCTTTTCAAGTTCCTCACAGGAAAGAAGATAAAGATCCGCTGCCTTTTCTTCATCGGCGCAGAGAAAGCGCAGTTCGCTTTTTGAAAGGGGAGTTCCTTCCTCGATTTTAAGCATATAGGAAGATATGTGGGAAACGCCGAGAGAAGAACAGAATTCAATGCTGTTTTTAAGGGATTCCTCCGTCTGGTAGGGGATTCCAAGCATTAAATCAAGGGAGATATTATCAAAACCTGCTTTTTGGGCAGCTTTTACCGTTTCTTCCGCTTCCTTAGGGGAATGTATTCTTCCGAGGGCGGAAAGTTCCCGTTCGTTTGCGCTTTGAAGACCGAATGAAAGGCGGTTTATTCCCGCCTTCCGGAGAACGGAAAAATCGACCCGCTCCGAAACGCCCGGATTTCCCTCCGCGGTAACTTCCGCATCTTCCGTAAGATAGGGTTTTGCGGCTTCCATTATTTCGCAAAGGTGTTTTTCGCCGAGAAGCAGAGGAGTTCCGCCGCCGAAATACAAAGAGTTATAAGGCCTTGCATACTTTTTTCCGTAAAATTCGATTGCTTCGATAACGCGGTTTTTATAAATTCCGAAATATTCTTCGCCTTTCGGGAATGAATAAAAATCGCAGTACCTGCATTTTTGCATGCAGAAGGGGACATGAATATACAGCCCCGCAGGGGTTTTTTTATTCACCGTGCTCCCTCCTTCATTTTCTTTGTTTTTTCGGCAAAAACGGTGCTCATTTTACATTTTTTCGTGGAAAAATTTTATTAACATGGAAAACTTTTTCTGTTAAACGGCTTTAAAAAGCGATTTTTTTGAGCACTTTTCAACCTTTTCAACATCGGTTATGTGGAAAACTCCCGTTTCAGTTGAGAAAAGCGGTTTAAAACCCATAGTTTTCAACATTTTCCACATAGTTCTTCACCGAATGGCTTAAATATGCCGTTTGTTCATAATTTTTTTGTTGAAAAACGGTTTTTGATACTTTCGGGTATATTTTTAAAGCCTTTTGGAAATTTCTGGTTATTTTGCATATGAGCTTTTTTCTATTCACAAAAAGGTGAAAGATGCTCGGAATTTTCATTCATTTCCGGAAGCGAGAAGCACCCGGTCGATAAGATTTTCAAGATCTTCCGGCGTTTCGAGAGCGCCGCATTCTCTTCGGAATTCGGCGGCGCCTCGCATTCCTTTAATATACCAGGAGGAATGTTTTCTTGCTTCGCGCATACCGGTATATTCCCCTTTGTATTTACAGAGAAGTTCGATATGTTTTTTGAGGACGGCCATTCTTTCTTCCGGGGTCGGTTCCGGAAGAAGTTCTCCGGTTTCCATATAATGGGCGATCTGTTTGAAGATCCATGGATTTCCCATTGCGCCGCGGCCGACCATTACAAGGTCGCATCCGGTCTGTTCATAAAGTGCCTTTGCGCTTTCCGGCGAAACAACGTCGCCGTTTCCGATTACGGGAACGGAAACCGCTTCCTTTACCTGGCGGATTATATCCCAGTTAACCGGTGGAGCATACATCTGGGTTCTTGTTCTTCCGTGAACGGTAAGGGCGGAAGCTCCGTTTGCTTCGCAGATACAGGCAAATTCAACGGCGTTGAGATGTTCGTTATCCCAACCGGCGCGGAATTTTACCGTTACGGGAATATCCACCGCATCAACAACGGCACGGACGATTCTTCCGGCAAGTTCCGGGTCTTTCATAAGAGCGCTGCCGCCGCCGTTTCCGGCAACTTTCGGAACGGGGCAGCCGAAGTTTATATCTATTGCGTCGGGTTTATATTCAAGGGCAAGTTTTGCGGCTTCGGCCATAACTTCCGGTTCGCTTCCGAAAAGCTGGACGGCGCAGGGACGTTCCGCTTCGTTTATTTCGAGAAGTTCCGCGGATTTTTTGCTTCCGTAGGAAAGGCCTTTTGAACTTGTCATTTCGCCGACGGTCCAGACCGCGCCGAATTCGCGGCTTATTTCACGCATTGCTCTGTCGCCTACCCCCGCAAGGGGAGCAAGGGCGGCATATTTAGGAAGTTCTATATTACCGATTTTCATTTTGCTGCCTCCCCAAAATCAAGATCCGGTTCCGTTCCGAGGAAATGGTTCGGGTCAACAAAAACGCCGCCCACGGAAATTCCGAAATGGAGGTGGTTTCCTGTTGAAAGGCCGGTTGTTCCGACTGTTCCGATAACCGTGTTTTTATCGACAAAATCCCCTTCGGAAACTTTTATTTCATGCATATGATAATGCCAGCTCATAATTCCGCAGCCATGGTCAATTATAACTGTGTTTCCGGTAAGGCCGAGCATTCCCGCAAAATAGATTTTTCCGCTGTTGGTTGCATAAATCGGAGTTCCGCCGCCGGCAGCCATATCGATTGCATCATGCCATTCGGTTCTTCCGCTTGAAAAAGTACGGAAAGTTCCGAAGGAAGTTGTTTCCTTATACCAGGAATTTCCGAGAGGCATTGCAAATTCGCCGTTCCAGAGGGGTTCTTCGGAAAAATAATGGCGTTTTTCTTCAAAAAATTCCGCAAAAGCCTCGCGGACTGCGGTATCTTCGATTGTTGCTTCAAGGGTCGCCTGTTCAACAACGAGATACTGCTTTTTGAATTTTTTATCCAGAACGATAACTCCGCCGACGAAATTATAATCTTCGGAAGTGATTTTGATCGGATAGTATCCGGTTTCGGTATCCGGTTTTACCGGGATGAAACAATACCATTTTCCGTCTTTTTCGAAAAAGCGGCGGGAATTTCCCATTATATCGGTGAAAACCGCTTCGGAAAGATCGGCGTTTTCGGCTTTTACCGTTATATAACCGCCTTTTTCAACAAGATATGCCGAAAGGCTGAAGGAAGGTTCCGGAATCGGTTCCGGTTCGGGAATTTCTTCCGGTTCGGAAGAACTTTCCGGAAGGGAAGAGGAACTTCCGGAAGATTCCGGAGCGATTGCCGGGGTGTTTTCCGGAAATTCGCAGGCGGAAAAGGATATTATAATTGCTGAAAGGAGCATTGCTGTCAGAAGTTTTTTTGATTTTGTCACGTTTTTCCTCCGGGAAAATTTATTTTGAAAGCAGCCGTTAAACGGCATGACATTTTTATTTGATTATTCGCCTTTTTCATTGGATGGGGTTTGCTCCTCATCCGTCAAAACCTTCGGTTTTGCCACCTTCCCACTGGGGAAGGCTGACCCTCCGGGTTAATCAGTAATCCCTCTCTCGTCACCTGCGGTGACAGCTTCCCCGACCGGAAGGCTTTAAAGGAATTTTATTATAATATTATAGCATACAGGAAATTTATATGCTATAATAAGTTATTATAATATTATCAAATATTCCAATAAATCATATTTTCAAAGGGAGGTTTCCTCTTTATGAAGATTCTTGCTGTGGATTCGAACAGCATTATGAACCGCGCCTTTTACGGAATAAAGGTTCTTACAACAAAGGACGGTTTTTTCACCAACGCGATTTATGGTTTTCTTTCAATTTTGCTTACCGCAATTTCCGAAACGAAGCCGGACGCAATTGTTTTTGCTTTTGACGTTCATGCGCCCACTTTCCGCCATGAATTTTACAAAGAATATAAAGCCGGCCGCCACGCGACCCCCCAGGAACTTATTGACCAGTTCCCGGTAATGAAAGAACTTCTCGGATATCTCGGTTACCCGGTTATCGCCATTGAAGGCTTTGAAGCGGACGACATTCTCGGAACGGTTTCCCGTCTTTGTGAAGAACAGGGAGCGGACTGCGTTATTTCCACCGGAGACAGGGACAGCCTTCAGCTTATCGGGGAGCATACTTCCGTCCGTCTTGCGACAACCAAAATGGGCGCGCCGGTTTCGACTATGATGGATATTCCCGCCGTTCACGAAAAATACGGCGTTGAACCCATTGAACTTATCGAAGTCAAGGCGCTTATGGGCGACACAAGCGACAACATTCCCGGCGTTCCGGGAATCGGCGAAAAGACCGCCCTTGACCTTATCCAGAGATATCACAGCGTTGATTATATCTATGAGCATTTTGATGAACTTGAACTTAAACCGGCCCAGAGAAAGAAGCTTTCTGAAGGAAAAGATTCGGCATATTTAAGCCGCCGCCTTGGCGAAATAAACCGCTTTGCTCCAATTTCCCAGGATCTTTCGGATTACGTGCTCAAAAACCGCGACGAAGCGGCGGCGGTTGCACTTCTCACAAAGCTTGAGATGTACAAGATGATCGAAAGGCTTGGACTTGACCCTTCGAAAGCGGCGGAAATTCCTTCCGAAAACGCAAAACCGAAGGAGAAAATGGAAGTTTCTTTCGGAGATTGCTCCTCTTTCGGTGAGTTTGAAGATTCCGTGCTCACGGAAGTGCTTTTCGAAAGCGAAGGGGACGACCTTACGGCGGTTTGCCTTGTTTCCGGGGCAAAAGCTGTGCTCATTGAGAACGACGGGTTCTTTTTTGACGCGTCCTTTGCAAAATTCCTGTGCTCAAAGGGCACAAAACGCACCGATGACCTTAAATTCCTTTCCCGTTGGGCGGAAAACCACGGCGCTGTTATTGAAAACTGCGTGATGGATTCTTCCCTTGCGGGATATATCCTTAACGTTTCCGGCGACGATTATTCCGTCGGAAGGCTTGCGGCCCTCTATCATGCGGAAGGTTTTGAACTTTGCGGCGAAAGCGATGCTCATAAAGAGCTTCTTGAAAAAGCGGCGGTTTTTTCCGACCTTTGCGAAAAGCTCCGGGCGGAACTTCATAACCTCGGCGAAGAAAAAATACTTGACGAAATCGAACTTCCCCTTGCAAAAATTCTTGCTTCGATGGAACTTCGTGGTTTTAAAATCGACCCGGAAGGCATCCGCAGTTTCGGCGGAGAACTTTTGAGCACCATTTCCGAAACGGAGCAGAGAATATATCAGCTTTGCGGCGAGGAATTCAATATTCTTTCGCCGAAGCAGCTTGGGGTGGTTCTTTTTGAGCATCTTGGACTTCCGGCAAAGAAAAAGACCAAAAGCGGATATTCCACAAGCGCCGACGTTCTTGAGGATTTAAGGACCTATCACCCGGCAATCGACGAGATTCTTGAATACAGAAAGCTTACGAAGCTTAATTCCACCTATGTTGAGGGACTTCTTAACGCGCTTGCTCCGGACGGAAGGGTTCACACCCGTTTTAACCAGAAGGAAACCAGAACCGGAAGAATCAGTTCCCTTGAACCGAACCTTCAGAATATCCCGATACGCACCGAACTCGGAAGCAGAATGCGCGGATTTTTTGTTGCGAAGGAAGGTTACACCCTTATCGACGCGGACTATTCCCAGATCGAGCTTCGGGTTCTTGCCCATCTTGCGCAGGACGAAAACATGATTTCCGCTTTTACCGGCGGAACCGACGTTCATACCCAGACAGCCGCCCAGGTTTTCGGCGTTCCGGAAGATTACGTCACTTCCCAGATGAGAAGCAGGGCAAAAGCGGTCAACTTCGGAATCGTTTACGGAATCGGCGCCTGGAGCCTTGGGGAAAACATCGGTGTTCCCACCAAAGAGGCACAGCAATATATCGACAGCTATCTTAACCATTACAGCGGCGTTGACCGTTTTATGAAAGAAAGCATTGAAACCGCGAAAAAATGCGGATATGCCGTCACTTCTTACGGAAGAAGAAGATATCTTCCGGAACTTTCTTCAAGCAACTTCAATCTCCGCGCTTTCGGCGAAAGGGTTGCAAGAAACATGCCCATTCAGGGAACGGCAGCGGATATCATCAAGCTTGCTATGGTAAAAGTTGAAAACCGCCTTTTGGCAGAAAAACTTGACGCAAAACTTATAATGCAGGTCCACGACGAACTTATTGTTGAGGCAAACGAAAACTGCGCCAAAAAAGTTGCGGAAATTCTTAAATTTGAAATGGAAAACGCGGCAAAACTTTCCGTTCCGATGGAAGCCGAAGTCGGAATCGGAAAAACATGGCTTTTGGCGCATTGATAAAAAGCCTCCCTTGTTAAAGGGAGGTGGCATTTCCGTTAGGAAATGACGGAGGGATTCTTTCCGAAATTCCGGAAAATCCAAAAGGAATCCCCCAGTCTGCTTCGCAGACAGCCCCCTTTAGGCAAGGGGGCCTTATGAGGAAAAATATGAGCGACATCTGGAGTTTGTTCGATAAAATCAAAAAAACAGAAAAAGTTTCCGGCCCGCCGGAATATATTATAGTCGGACTTGGAAACCCGGGAAAAGATTATGAAAAAACCCGCCATAACACCGGTTTTATGGCTCTCGATCTTATTTCCGACAAGCTTTCCGTTCACATTGACCGACTTAAATTCAAGGCTCTTACAACAACGGCAGAACTTTGCGGCCACAACGTTCTTCTTATGAAGCCCCAGACTTATATGAATCTTTCCGGCGAAGCGGTTTTTGCCGCAATGGATTTTTATAAAATTCCCCTTGATAAGGTTATTGTTGTTTTCGACGACACCACCCTTGACGTCGGCAAAATGAGAATCCGCAAAAAGGGAAGCGCCGGCGGCCACAACGGTCTTAAAAGCATAATTGCCTGCTGCGGCGGCGACGATTTTCCGAGAATCAAAATCGGAATCGGCAAAAAGCCCGAAGGTTGGGACCTTGCGGACTGGGTTCTTGGAAAATATTCCGAAGATGATTTAAAAACCCTTCAGGGAATGTATGAAAATTCCTTCGAAGCGGCAAAACTCATGGTTTCGGGAAAACTTGATGAAGCTATGAATAAATTTAACTGAAAAACGGGCGGATAATATCCGCCCCTACAGTTTTTCATTATAATTACAACCCCTCAGTCAGCTTCGCTGACAGCTCCCCTTACACAGGGGAGCCTTTCCCTCCGGGAAAACTTTTCCGGAGAAGCCTTATATTTCTGATA
This sequence comes from Oscillospiraceae bacterium, assembly GCA_045631325.1. Classification (GTDB taxonomy): domain Bacteria; phylum Bacillota; class Clostridia; order Oscillospirales; family Ruminococcaceae; genus UMGS1668. The sequence goes on along the minus strand of JAZQUO010000012.1, from coordinate 36,208 downwards.
ACACCCCCCTTTTTCTGAAGGAGGGTCAATACTTTTTGCGGAGGTGTCCGTATGTTACAAAACTTTCTTGACAGCGTGCCCCAGTTCCGACAGGTGCTTTCTGCACTTGGGCGGAGTTTTGACATGCCGATTTTTGCGGCGGGAGTTTCCGGTTCGGAAAGGGCGATGCTTGTTTCCGGAATTGAAAAACGTCACGGAAAGCCTGTTCTCGTAATAACTCCGGACGAAGCTTCCGCAACGAAACTTTCGGAAGATATTGCCCAGCTTTGCGAACCTTCCGCCGTTGCGTTATATCCCATCCGCGACCTTCGTTTCAGAATGGCGGAAAGTTCTTCCGCGGAATATGAACAAAAAAGGCTTGCTGTTCTCGGAAGGATTCTTGACGGTTCCTGCAGAATTGTTGTCACTTCCGTCGAAGCGGCCCTTCAGTTCACAATTCCTCCGGGCGTTTTTAAATACAACACTTTTTCAATATGCCGCGGGGAAAGTTATGATCTTGATGAACTTGCAAAAAAGCTTTCCCGGGCGGGTTATGAACGCAGAAGCCAGGTTGACGGCCCTTGCCAGTTTTCCGTTCGCGGAGGAATTCTTGACTTTTTCTCGCCCCAATCCAAAGACCCTGTACGAATTGAATTCTGGGGAGACGAAGCGGATTCTGTCGCTTATTTTGATCTTGAAACCCAGCGAAGAACAAAGGAAATCGACGAAGCGTTTATTGCTCCCGCAAGGGAAGTTCTTCCCGATTCCACCGAGGCGCTTTTAAAACTTCTTAACGAAGTCCATTCAAAACAAAGAGGAAAACACGGCGTTCTCGTAAAGCAGAACATCGAAAAGGATATTGAAAGAATCGAAGCGGGACTTTCCGTTTCCGCTCCGGACAGATATATTCCCCTTGTTTATAAATTCCCGGCGACTCTTTTTGATTATCTTACCGAAGGGGTTGTTGTTTCTTCGGAATTTATAAAGCAGAAAGAAGTTCTCCGAAACCTTCAGAGCCAGCAGAGCGAGGATATTTCCCAGCTTTTCGAAGAAGGGATCCTTTTTGCCGGATGTGAAAAATTCAGCCTTGATATGACTGAATATATTTCCATTCTTGACGAGGGAACCACCGTTCTTATGGATTCGTTCATCCGGAGCATGAACGATCTTCACGTCCGGACTCTTGCGGATTTCGGCGCGGTTTCTCTTTCCCATTGGAGCGGCGACCTTGAAACTCTTCTTGAGGATCTTCGGGATTATTCCGCCCGGAAATTTTCCGTTGCGGTTCTTTGCGGAACGGAAAGGGCGGCCCATGCTCTTACGACCGACCTTTTAAATCACAACATAAACGCGGCTTTTTCGAAGGAAGCGAAAATTTCTCCAGGAACGGTTTTTGTTCTTGAAGGAAATCTTTCAACAGGTTTTGAATTCCCCCTTGGAAAAGTTGCGGTTATAAGCCAGGGACGTTCAAACGTTTCCGAAAAGAAACGGAAGAAATTCAAAAAAGCGGAAAACCCGCTTAAATCCCTTTCGGATATCACCCCGGGAGATTACGTTGTTCACGTTACCAACGGAATCGGAATTTTCCAGGGAATTGTAAAGCAGGATATCCGCGGCGTTGTTAAAGATTATATCTCCATCCGCTATGCCGGAACGGATATGCTTTATGTTCCGGTAACTCAGCTTGACCTTGTTTCAAAATACGTCGGACCGAGGGACGACAAATCCGTAAAACTCAACAAACTCAATTCCGCCGATTGGCAGAAGACCCGAAGCAGAGTAAAAGCCGCGGTAAAGGATATGGCAAAGGAACTTATTGCTCTTTATTCAAAGAGAATGAGAACCGAAGGCTATGCTTTTTCCGAAGACAACGATTGGCAAAGGGATTTTGAGGAACGATTCCCTTACGAGGAAACGGACGACCAGCTCCGCTGCATAGAGGAGATCAAGCACGATATGGAAATGGCAAGGCCGATGGACCGCCTTCTTTGCGGCGACGTCGGTTTCGGTAAAACGGAAGTTGCTCTCCGCGCAGCTTTCAAAGCGGTTATGGACGGAAAGCAGGTTGCCGTTCTTGTTCCGACCACCATTCTTGCGTGGCAGCATTACCAGACATTCCTCCAGAGAATGGACGGATTCCCCATTACCGTCGAGCTTCTTTCCCGTTTCAGAACTCCTAAACAGCAGGAAAAGATTCTTACACGCCTTCGCAGCGGCGAAATCGACGTTATCATCGGAACCCACAGAATTTTGCAGAAGGATGTTCTTTTTAAAGACCTTGGACTTTGTGTAATTGACGAAGAACAGCGCTTCGGCGTTGCACATAAGGAAAAGATGAAAGAGATGAAAGCTTCTGTTGACGTTCTTACTCTTTCCGCAACGCCAATTCCGAGAACTCTCAATATGGCAATGAGCGGAATCCGCGATATGTCCACCATTGAGGAAGCGCCGACCGACCGCCACCCGGTCCAGACTTACGTTATGGAATATGACCGGGGAGTTATTCTTGAAGCTATCAAAAAGGAACTGCGCAGGGGAGGACAGGTTTTTTATCTCCACAACAACACCGAAAGCATTATGAGCTGTGCGGCAAAACTTCAGGAAGATCTTCCGGACGCAAGAATTGCTTATGCCCACGGGAAGATGAGCGAAGAACAGCTTTCGGATATCTGGAAGAGCCTTATTGATCAGGAAACGGATATCTTGGTTTGCACCACCATTATCGAAACGGGTGTTGACGTTCCTTCCTGCAACACGCTTATTATTGAAAACGCCGACCATCTCGGTCTTTCCCAGCTTTATCAGTTAAGGGGAAGGGTAGGCCGTTCAAGCCGCCATGCTTTTGCATATTTCACCTTCACAAGGGGAAAATCCATTTCCGATATTGCGCAGAAACGACTTTCCGCAATACGCGACTTCACCCAGTTCGGTTCCGGCTTTAAAATCGCCATGCGCGACCTTGAAATCCGCGGAGCGGGAAATATTCTTGGAGCAAACCAGCACGGACATATGGAATCCGTCGGTTACGAAATGTATGTCCGTCTTCTTTCCGAAGCAATTGCCGAGGAAAAGGGCGAAGCGCCGCCGCCTTCTTCCGAAGACTGCGCAATCGATATTGCTCTTGACGCCCATATTCCGGAAAAATATATCAGCTCCCTTAACCAGCGAGTTGATATGTATAAGCGCATTGCGGCAATCCGCAATCAGGACGACGCAGCGGACGTTATTGACGAACTTATCGACCGTTTCGGCGACCCGCCTTATTCCGTAATGGGCCTTATCGAAGTTGCAACTCTTCGAAACATGGCTTCCCACCTTGGAATCACAGATATCCGCCAGTTCGATTCGGAAATGCGGTTCTATCCGAAGGAACTTGACCTTGAAAGAATCAGCATGGCGACCCAGAAGATGCAGGGAAGACTTTCGATGGATCTTAAAGGAAACAAACCGCATCTTACGGTAGTTCTTAAAACTGCGGAGCGGCCCATTGAACTTATGAAAAAGGTTCTTCTTGCAATGCGATATGATAATGAATAAGATTAATGCCTCCTTTTTAAGGGGGCATTTTTTTAGGGGTACGGGTTTATAATTACAAAATCGTAGGGGCGGATATTATCTGCCCGTTTTTCAGCGTGACGGGGCTAGCCCCTCATCCGCCTTTTTCGGCAAAGCCGAAAAATCCACCTTCCCCCGGGGGAAGGCTTTTGGTACGCGGACAGGTGTTTTTATACAAAAGAATGTTTTATTGAGATAAAGCGAAAAAGCGCATAAATAAGCGGTTTTTTGCTTTTTATTTTGTTTTTTGCGAAAAAAATTTTATACAGTTTCTGCATAATAATTCAATATTGAATATTTATAATGCATATTTTGGTTTTTATTTTGTTAATTTATTTCATTTTTGTGCAATTTGCACAGTTTTTGCACCTTCTTTTCGTTAGTTTTCTTAGTTGTTGCCACTTGATTTTGCAGGATTTGTTGCGTTATAATGTACTCGACGAACGGACAGTTCGTTAATAAAATTGCCGGCAGCAAGGGAACGCCTTGCGCCTTATGAATAACGAAAGGATTTGATTTTATGTTCTCTAACATTTCTTTTAATGATTATCGCTGCCAGCTTGAAAGCCGCCACGGAGTAGCTCCCAGCTGGGCAAAACACGAAAATATGGCTTATTGTGAAGGTTATTCCGCTCTTGTAGCTGAAAGAAAAACCGTAAGCTTCACCAAAACTCTTATGACTCTTATTCTTTCCATTGTAAAATAAATGTGGTAATAAAAAAGGCCGCCTTCCATCGGGCGGTCTTTTTTTGTTTTTAATTGTCTTTCTGTCGCGGACAGTTGATATTCTGAAACGAACTTTTTGCAAGAGAATTTTTATGCATCCTGCAAAATTATATACATCCCGGCATATATCAGCCATCTTTTGCAATTTTTTAAAAAACGGGCAACAAAAGTTTAGCGCTGTCGCTTAGTAAAGCAAAAAAGGCATTAAAACGGAACGGTCAAGACCGTTCCCTACTGTAAAACGGGGGTTTTATTTTCTGCCCTCCGGGTTACTTGGTTTCCCCTCATCCGTTTGCTTCGCAGACACCTATACTCTTGCGGTGCCCAAAATATTCTGCGGCATTCGCCTTGAATATTTTGACCGCGGCGCCAAATCTTGCTCGCTTCATCGTCCACAGGACGCGCTTCGCAAGCTTTGCTCCAAGGGAAGGCTTCCCCGACCGGAAGGCTTTTACAATCTTGAACCGCAATATTCACATTCGGAATCAGATTCATGGATAGGGGCTCCGCAATAGGGACAGCGGAGTTCTTCTTTTTGAGCACGGTTTGGTCTTTGTTTTTCTTCTTCGCAAAAATCCTGATGCTCATGCGTTTTTTCGGAGTTTTCTTTTATATTTTTATACGTATTATAAGTGTTCACAGCGCCGATTGCAGTAAAAAGGATTCCGAAAATTGCCATTGGCGGAAACATTGAACCGGCCATAATGGTCCAGAAAATTCCGAAACAGACAACAAAAATTCCGATGAGCATTGCCGAAAGGGGAGAAGCCTGTTCGGTGTTTCTTCTGTTTCTGTGCATAGAAAATGCCTCCTTTTTTATTTTGTTTGTAAGAGTATCTTATTCGCCTGTTTTTGATTGGGCGGGGTTACAATCCCTGCCCTCCGGGTTACTTGGTTTCCCCTCATCCGTCTGCTTCGCAGACACCTATACTCTTGCGGTGCCCAAAATATTCTGCGGCATTCGCCTTGAATATTTTGACCGCGGCGCCAAACCTTGCTCGCTTCATCGTCCACAGGACGCGCTTCGCAAGCTTTGCTCCAAGGGAAGGCTGCTCCTCCGGAAAGGCTAATTAAAAAGGCAGGGCTTTTTGCCCCGCCTTATTTGTTTTCTGCTTCTGAGAGATGAATCCCTCCACCATCGTCAGAGGCGATGGTCCCCCTCCCTTTAGGCAAGGGAGGCTTATTCTTCTGCGGGTGCTTCTTCGGAAGGTGCTTCGGTTGCTTCGCCTTCGGATTCTTCATCTTCGCCTTTGGGGGCAACGGTGAAGGAAACAACGCGGGAATCTTCGTAAGCAAGGCGCATTACTTTTACGCCGGAAGCTTCGCGTTTTTGTACGTTGACTTCGGAAACGGAAAGGCGGATGATAATGCCGTCGGAGCTGATTGCGATGATATCGTCATCATCGGAAACAGCCTTGATTCCTGCAACGTTATCCATTTTATAGTTCTGGATACCTTTACCGCCGCGGTTCTGGATGCTGTAATCGGAGAATTCGCTGCGGCGTCCCTTACCGCCTTCGCTTATGGTAAGGAGTTTTTTGCCTTCTTCGACAATTTCCATACCGACGACTTCGTCGCCTTCCATAAGTTCGATCGCTCTTACGCCGCGGGCGGTTCTTCCGAGTTCACGGGCGTCGGTTTCCTTGAAGTGGATGGATTTACCTTTTCTTGTTGCGACGATAAGTTCATCTTCGCCGCCGGTAAGACGTACCCATTTGAGTTCGTCGCCCTCATCAAGGCTTATTGCGTTAAGGCCGCTCTTGCGTACGTTGCGGTATGCGGAAAGACGGGTACGTTTGATTACGCCGTTTTTGGTGACCATGGTGAGGTAAGTTCCGTCCTCATCAACGATTCCTTCAAGTTTGATAAGGGTTGTGACTTTTTCGTCCTGTTCAAGAGGAAGAACGTTGACGATATTGGTACCTCTTGCCGCGCGCTGGCTTTCGGGAATTTCGTAACCTTTGATACGGAAAACCTTGCCTTTATCGGTGAAGAAGAGGATATAGTCATGGGTGGAAACGGTGAAGAGGCTTTCGACATAGTCTTCGTCCCTTCTGGTCATGCCGGAAATACCGCGGCCGCCGCGGCGCTGGGCTTTATAAGCATCAACGGGCTGGCTCTTGATATATCCGAAATGGGTAAGGGTGATAACTCTGTCTTCAACGGGGATAAGGTCTTCAAGATCCATTTCGCCGCTGATGGTTTCAATTCCGGTGCGGCGGTCGTCGCCGAATTTTTCGGCAATTTCGCGCATTTCGGTTTTGATGATTCCGTCAACAAGATGGATATCGCCGAGAACTTCTTCAAGACGTCTGATTTCGGTGCGGATTTCGGCAAGTTCGTTTTCCATTGCTTCTCTGTTGAGAGCGGAAAGACGGCCGAGACGCATCTGGAGAATTGCGTTTGCCTGGATTTCGGAAAGGCCGAAGCGTTCCATAAGGCGGGGACGGTTTTCGTTATCGTCCTTACCGGTTCTGATGATATGGATTACCTCGTCGATATTATCCTGGGCAATTTTGAGACCTTCGAGGATATGTTCGCGTTCGCGGAGTTTTCCGAGTTCGAATTTTGTTCTGCGGATAATTACTTCGCGCTGGAAATCGATATAGTTCTGAAGAACTTCTTTAAGAGGAAGGATCTTCGGAACGCCGTTTACAAGGGCAAGCATGATTACGCCGCAGGTATCCTGAAGCTGGGTGTAAGTATAAAGCTGGTTGAGAACGACCTGGGCATTTGCATCACGTTTGAGTTCGATTACAATACGCATACCTTCGCGGTCGGATTCATCGCGAAGGTCGGAAATTCCTTCGATTCGTTTTTCTTTAACAAGGTCGGCAATGCTTTCGATAAGTCTTGCTTTGTTGACCATATAAGGAATTTCTGTTACGACGATTCTGTAACGGTCGTTTTTCCATTCCTGGATTTCCGCTCTGGAACGGACGATGAGTTTTGCGCGGCCGGTTGCATAAGCTGCACGGATTCCCGCACGGCCCATAATGATTCCTCCGGTGGGGAAGTCGGGTCCTTTGATGTGTTCCATAAGGTCATCAAGGGTTGCATCCGGATTATCGATAAGGCAGCAGGCTGCTTCAACGGTTTCGCGAATGTTATGGGGCGGAATATTGGTTGCCATACCGACGGCGATACCGACAGAACCGTTTACCAGAAGGTTCGGATATTTTGAAGGAAGAACGACGGGCTCTTTAAGACGGTCGTCATAGTTGGACATGAAGTCAACTGTATCCTTATCGATATCGGTGAGCATTTTTGTTGCCATTCTGCTCATTCTGGATTCGGTATAACGGTAAGCCGCAGCAGGGTCGCCGTCGATTGAACCGAAGTTTCCGTGACCGTCAACAAGGGGAGCTCTCATTGAGAAATCCTGGGCAAGACGTACCATTGCGTCATAAACGGAAGCGTCGCCATGGGGATGATATTTACCGAGAACAGAACCGACGGTATCGGCGCATTTTCTGTAAGGTTTGTTCGGTTCAAGACCGTTTTCATACATTGTATAAAGGATTCTTCGGTGTACCGGTTTAAGGCCGTCGCGTACATCCGGAAGAGCACGGGAAACGATTACGGACATTGAATAATCCAGGAAGGATTTTTTCATTTCCTTTTCGATATCCACGTTTATAAGTTTTGCCTTCGGCATATCGTCTTCAAGTTCGATTGCCGGTTCGGGAATTTTCTTTTCGTTTTCTTCCAAAACGGGTTCCTCCGTTCTTTTTGAAATGGCTCCCTTGTGTAAAGGGAGCTGTCAGCGAAGCTGACTGAGGGATTGTTCGATCTGTTTATCAATATATCGACAGATTCCCTCGAAATTTGTGTTTATTTCGCCGTTCGGTATTCTTATTATTTTGAGATTATATTGTTCAAGAAATTCCGTTCTTTTTTCGTCATAGATGCGGTTTTCTTCTTCAAAATGCTGTGCTCCGTCAAGTTCAATAACAATTTTAGCTTCGGCGGAATAAAAATCCGCAATATATTTTCCGAGAACTTTTTGTCTTGAAAACCTTACAGGACATTTTCTTAAATAATCATACCAAAGGTGTTTTTCTTCTTTGGTCATGTTGTTGCGGAGGAATTTTGCTTTTTCCGTAAGTTCTTTATTATGTTTATACTCCATTGATAAACAATCCCTCCGTCACGGCTTACGCCGTGCCACCTCCCTTTGCACAAGGGAGGCTTTTTATTTTATTCTTCGTCTTCGGAAAGTTCGGCTTCGAGAGCTTCGATTTCTTTTTCGATTTCTTCGAATTCTTCCTCTTCGGCTTCTTCGGCAGCTTCTTCAGCGGCTTCGCGTTCGGCCATAATTACTTTGCCTTCTTCGATTTTTGCGTTTGCCCATGCCATGAATTCTTCGATGTCTGCGCCGGCTTCAAGCATAACTTCTTTTGCTACGAAAAGCTGGTTTGCAAGGGTGAATTCAAGATAGACAACGTTTTCGGATTCCCAGCAGCGGTTGAACATTCCCCATTCGAAGAATTCGTCGCGGGGAGCGGCTTTTTCAAGAACACCGTCTTCATAGCAGGCAAGAATGATTTCGTTGGTAAGATATTTGCTGGATTTATAATAATCCGCGGTTGCTTTTTCAAGGCGTTTCGGGAATTTCTGATAGAAAGTGAGGAAATGATAGGTAAGGAAACCGGACATAAGGAAAACAAGGAAATAGAACATAAATCCGGTGTAGCTTATCCATCTGAAGAAATCGCCGTTATATTTGGGGTCGTTGTAGTCGAAATTCATTACGGAAAGAACGGCGAAAACAATTGCGATGGCGCCCATTATAAGACCGAAAGCACGTTTGAGCTGTTTATCCCTTGCAATTGCCGGAGCGGAAACGGTGTCGTTATATTCGCGGTAAATTTCAAGGGTTGGAATATGTTTGAATTCATATTTCGGTTCGCCATATGCAGAAACTTCAAGTCTTTTTATTTCGGGCTTCGGTTTCGGTTTTCTTCTGAAAAGATTAAATGCCATTTTAAATTTCCTCCTGTTTCTTAAACGTCAAGGTTCTGAACGTATTTTGCGTTGGTTTCGATAAATTCGCGGCGGGGTTCAACTTTATCGCCCATAAGGATTGTAAAGACTTCGTCCGCGGCGGCCGCGTCTTCAAGTTCAACACGAAGCATGATTCTGCGTTCGGGGTCCATTGTTGTTTCCCAAAGCTGTTCAGGGTCCATTTCACCAAGACCTTTATAGCGCTGGATATCGGTTTTTTTGGTGCCTTCCGGATTAAGTTCCGCAAGAAGGCGGTCTCTTTCTTCGTCGGAATAAGCATAGCGGACTGTTTTTCCGACGGTTACTTTATAAAGAGGCGGCTGAGCGATATATATATGTCCTTCCTCAATAAGAGGACGCATATAACGGAAGAAGAAAGTGAGCAGAAGGGTTCTGATATGAGAACCGTCAACGTCCGCATCGGCCATGATGATTATTTTTCCGTAGCGGAGTTTTGCAAGATCGAGTTCATCGCCGATTCCGCAGCCGAGGGCGGTTACGACGGGGGTTAATTTATCATTGTTGTAAACTTTATCGATTCGGGCTTTTTCAACGTTGAGCATTTTACCCCAAAGAGGGAGGATTGCCTGGAAGGTTCTGTCGCGTCCCATTTTTGCGGAGCCGCCTGCGGAGTCACCCTCGACGATATAGATTTCGGTGTTTATGTTATCGCGGTCGGAACAGTCCGCAAGTTTTCCCGGAAGGGAAGCGCTTTCGAGAACGGATTTTCTTCTTGCGTTTTCTCTTGCTTTTCTTGCGGCTTCTCTTGCTCTTGCCGCACCGAGAGATTTTTCAAAAATCGCCTTTGCAACCTGGGGATTTTCTTCGAAATAGGTCTTGAGCTTTTCATAAAGCATTTTATCGACCATTGTTCTCATTTCGGTGTTGCCGAGCTTTGTTTTGGTCTGGCCTTCAAATTCCGCATCGGTAAGCTTTACGGAAATTACAGCGGTAAGGCCTTCGCGGACGTCTTCACCGGAAAGATCCTTATCGTTATCTTTAAGAAGTTTCTTTTCTCTTCCGTAATCGTTGAAAGCTTTGCGGAGGGCGTTTTTAAAACCGGTTTCGTGCATACCGCCGTCAACAGTTCTGATGTTGTTTGCAAAGCTGAGGATTACCTCGTTGTAACCATCGGTATACTGCATTGCAACTTCGGCTGTTGCGTCGCCGTTTCTTGCGGAAAAATAGAGAACTTCCGGATGGATTGGTTCTTTTTTCTTATGGAGATATTCAACGAAGGATTTTACGCCGCCTTCATAATGAAGAACTTCTTTTCTTTCGTTTTCGGAATCGCGTTTATCGGAAAAATTGATTCTGATTCCCGCGTTGAGGAAAGCCTGTTCACGAAGACGAATAAGAAGAGTATCGTAATCATACTCAAGGGTCTCGAAAATCTGATCGTCGGCTTTGAAAAGGACGGAAGTACCTTTTTCTTCGGTATCGCCGATTATTTCAAGATCACCTTCGGCAACGCCGCGTTTGAAACGCTGTTTGTAAACGTGTTCGCCGTCGCGTACTTCAACTTCAAGCCATTCGGAAAGGGCGTTAACTACGGAAGCGCCGACGCCATGAAGACCGCCGGAAACTTTATAACCGGAACCGCCGAATTTACCGCCAGCATGAAGAACGGTGAAAACAACGGTTACTGCCGGAATTCCGAGTTTTGCATGGATACCGACAGGAATTCCTCGGCCGTTATCCGTTACACGGACAAGGTTTCCGGGAAGAATTTCAACATCGATATCGGTGCAATAACCCGCAAGGGCTTCGTCGATTGCGTTGTCGACAATTTCATAAACAAGGTGATGAAGACCCTTCGGACCGGTGGAGCCGATATACATACCGGGTCTTTTTCTTACTGCTTCAAGTCCTTCAAGGACCTGGATTTGGTTTTCGTCGTAGGTTTCCTGCATGGGTTCTACGGCAAACGGAGTATTTTCCACGATTTACCTCCTGAATATTTTTCCGTTTTTAACGGTGAATTTTTAAATTTCTTTGTAGGGTCGCACCTATGTGTGCGACCGTTTTTCGGGCGGTCACACAGGACCGCCCCTACATTGTTTTTTTATAATGTTCCGCCACGCTTTTTAAGAGTTGCGGGAGCAAGCTGGGAAATATAAACTTTTTCCTTTCCGTTTTCTGTTGTTAAACAAAAGCTTCGGGGAAGGTCATAAGTTACGTTTATTACGGAACCTTCTTTCTGGTTTCTTGAAAGAAATTCCCTTGTTGATTTGGCGACGGTTGTGTTATCCATATCGAAAACGCCGATTACGTCGTTTTCCCATACAGAAACGTCGCCGCCGAGGAAGAGATACATTTTATATATTCCTCCTTTTTTTAAATTTCGGTTATTTTTCCTTTTTCCATGGTAAAGACTTTTCCGTCGGAAAGGCCGGAAAAAAGTTCCTTATCACAGCAGGTGAGGAAAATCTGGCTTTCTCCGATTGAATTCAAAAGATAGTCACGGCGGATCGAATCCAGTTCGCTCATAACGTCATCCAGAAGGATGAGCGGCGGTTCGCCCATTGCTTCGCCGAGCATTTTTGCTTCGCCGAGTTTTAAAGAAAGGATGCAGCTTCTTTGCTGACCTTGGGAACCGAAGGAACGGACGGGCATTTCGTCAAGAGAAACTTCCAGATCGTCCCTATGGGGACCTATGGAAGTTGCGCCGTGCTCAAAATCGTAATTTCTTGTTGCCCCGAGCGCATCATAGAATTTTTGTGCCCAGTCTGCGGTGCTCATAGAAGATTCTGCGTGCTCACCTTCCTGAAGAACGGTTGTTATATATTCCGCAAGGAATTTTTCTCTTCCGCGGGACATTCCTTTATAAATTTCCGAAGCTTTTTTATTAAGGCTTTCGCAATAATTGACCCTTGTTCGGATTATTGAACCGCCGAGGCGTGCAAGCTGTTCGTCATAGATATCTATCATATCGATGAGTCCCGAATGATATCTTGCGTCTTTGAGCACGGTGTTGCGCTGGTCAAGGACTTTTTTATAATCCGCGAGCACGGAAAGATATTTTGGATAGAGCTGGCAGAGGGAAGTATCAATAAGTCTGCGTCTTTCCTTCGGGCCGTCCCGGAAAAGATTCATATGGCTTGGCGAAAAAACAACGCCGCCGATAGTTCCGGCATATTCAGCCGCGGTTTTTATATCTATTCCGTTTTTCTTAATGCTTTTTCCCGGGGAGAAGGTTATTTCGGCGTTCTGTTCGCGGTTTTCGGAAAAGAAATCCGCTTTCATATTTGCTTTTTCGGCGCCGAAACGGATAAATTCCGAATCCTTCGTCTGGCGGAAACTTTTTGCTCCGGTAAAAAGCCACAAAGCTTCCATAAGATTTGTTTTTCCCTGGGCGTTTTCGCCGCAGATTATATTTACTTTTTCGCCGGGAACAATTTCAAGGCTTTCGATATTACGGAAATCCGAAAGCGAGATTTTTCGGAAAATCATTCTTCTTCAAAAGGTTCTTCGGAAGCAACCATGAAGGATTTTCCGTAAACTTCGGCAACGTCGCCCGGGCGCATTTTTTTGCCGCGCATTTCGCAGACTTCGCCGTTTACTTTAACTTTTCCGCCCTGGATAAGTTCCTTTGCTTCGCCGCCGGTCATAACCGCGCCGGCAAATTTAAGGAAAGAATCGAGCTTTATATATTCATCGCGTATCGCAACTTCAACAGGAGCGGATACGGAAGGTCTTCTTACAAGTTTAAGCTGAATTTTGGCCATTCTATTACCTCATAATTTTGCTGTGGGGACCGTCTTCCCCGACGGTCCGTTTTTTCGGAACGCTGAGGACAGCGTTCCCTACGGTTCATATTAGCTATTTTTTTTAATCAGATATCAGCTTTCATTCTTACGGGAAGAACGAGGAAGAGGAAGCTTTCGCCCTCCATTGGAACGATTTTTACCGGGGAGAGAGGGCTGTTTATTATCATTTTTACTTTGTCGCATCCGGTTGCGCGGAGAGCTTCGAGAAGATATCTGTTATTGAATCCCATATCGACGGATTCGCCTTTTATATCGCATTCGACAACGTCGCTTATTTTACCGAGAGCTGTGGAGCAGGAGATTTTGATTTCTCCGTTTCCGATGGAAAGGCGGATCGGGCTTTTGAGTCTGTCGTTTATAAGAAGGCTTGTTCTGTCGATGGAGTTAAGAAAATCCCTTACTTTTACTTCAACAACAGTGTTGGAATTTGCGGGAATTGAAGAACGGAAATCGATGAAATCGCCTTCAAGAAGACGGGAAACAACGTCATATCTTCCGATTCTGAAGATTATATGCTTCTGGGAAAGAGCTATAAGGACTTCTTCGTCGCCGTCAAGAAGTTTTGCAACTTCGGAAAGGGTTTTTCCCGGAACGATGAAATCAAGCTCATCGCCGTAACCTACCTGTTCCTGGCGGATTGCAAGACGGAAACCGTCGACGGAAACAACGGAAAGAACATGGTCTTTAATAATGAATTTGGAACCGGTATGAACGGGTTTGAAATCGTTTACCGCAACAGCAAAGATAGTCTGATCTATCATGCTTTTAAGGGTTTCTTCCTTTACGGTAAAATTGATTTTTTCGTCAACGTTGGGAAGCTGGGGGAATTCTTCAGCTTCGATACCGATGATATTATATTCTGCGGCGCCGCCGCGGATTTTTGTAAGGAGTCTGTCGTCGCTTTCGATTTCGATTTTTTCGGAAGCAAGACGGCGGACCATATCAAAGAAAAGTTTTGCGTTAAGAACGATGGAGCCGTTTTCGGAAATGCGGGCGGCCATATAAGTTTTGATTCCAAGCTCCATGTTATAGCAGCTGAGAGTCAGGCGGTCGTCTTCCGCATGGATAAGAACACCTTCCATTGCGGGATGGGTTGTTTTTGCGGCGACGGCGCGGGTTACGTTATTGAGCGCTTCGGAAAGTTCCTGGCGGCTGCAAGAAAATTTCATAAAAATCTCCTCCAAACAGAAAGAAAGAATAGTATTATTCAGTAATAACAGTAGGGGGTGTTGAAAATGTTGAAAAAATAGAATTATGCTTTTTTTAAGCCGTTTTTTCGGAAAAAAGTTTTTTTAAAACGATATTGAAAAAATATTGAAAAGTTTAAAAAAAATTCTTCCATTTTTTGGACGTTGAATAAAAAAAGCTTAATTGTGAAAAGTATGTTAAATTAACATTCTTTCAGTAATTTTCAACATGTTGAAAAGTTCAGGAATCCCGGACGTTTTTGGTGATGTCTTCGATTGTTTCGCGAAGGCGGGAATCGGTTTTCATCATCTTTTCGGTCTGGCTTATTGCATAGACAACTGTGGAATGGTCTCTTCCGCCGAATTCATCGCCTATGGAAGCCATACTCATCTGGGTGACTTCTTTTATTACGTACATTGCAACCTGGCGTGCGCGGCTTATATTTGCGGCGCGCTTGTTGCTTTTTATATCCTGTTCGGAAATATTGAAGGTTCTTCCGACTTCACTTATGATTTTGCTGATGGTTACCGGAATCGGCTGGTTATCGTTGAGGATATCGCGGATTGCGGTCTGGGCCATCAGAATTGTTATGGGTTTGTTTTCATAGATAAGCGAATTTGCTTTTATGTTCTTTACGGCGCCTTCAAGCTGGCGGATATTGCTTTTGAGGTTGTTGGCAATATATTCCGCAACTTCAATCGGCATATCCATTTTAAGGAGGTCTGCCTTGCGCTGGATGATTGCTATTCTTGTTTCAAAATCCGCCGGCTGGATATCTGCCATAAGTCCGCTTTCAAAACGGCTGCGGAGACGGTCTTCGAGAGTTTTTATTTCTTTCGGAGGACGGTCGGAAACAAGAACGATTTGTTTTCCGGATTCATGAAGGGCGTTGAAAGTGTGGAAAAACTCTTCCTGGGTGGAATCGCGGCCAGCAATGAACTGGATATCGTCAACAAGAAGGTAATCGACCTTGCGGTATTTTTCGCGGAAATCCGGAGTAGTCTGGCTTCTGATTGCGGAAATAAGTTCGTTGGTGAATTCTTCGCCTTTTACGTATGCCACAACCGCATCGGGTCTTCTTCTTTTTACTTCGTTCATGATAGCGAAGAGAAGATGGGTTTTTCCAAGGCCGGAATCGCCATGGATGAAAAGCGGGTTATAGTTTCTTATATCGTGGGTTGCAACCGCCATTGCTGCCGCATGGGCAAATTTGTTGGAGGAACCGACGATAAAAGTATCGAAAGTATAGGCATATTCGCCGGGTTCAAGAACAACTTCCGGTTCCGGAAGGGGTTTTTGTTCCTGGACGGGTTTTTTCGGCGCAGCGGAAGTAAGTTCGATTGTTACTTCAACAGGGAAGCCGAGAACGCCTTCAAAACCTTTTGAAAGAAGTTCCTTATATTTTTCGGAAACAATGTTTTGCTTGAATTCGGAATTGACGCTTAAAAAAACTTCGTCAACGGTGAGTCTGACCGGTTCGATATCCTTTATCCAAAGGTTATAGGCTACGTCGGTCATCTGGGTTTTGCAATATTCTTTTACCAGATCAAAAATTTCATCAAAAGAATCCACTTTTTTGTTTTTCCCCCGATCTTTTAGAAAATTTTGTCTTTTTTATATAGCAGAAAATTTAAAAATATAAATTATGACATGATAAATTATAGCACAAATCAATTCAAAAGAAAAGGTTTTCCACATATTTTTGGCGATATATTTATAAATGTATTATAATATTATAAGGAATTGTGGAAAAAAACCTGTGAAGCGCGTCCTGTGGACGATTCAGCGAGCAGGTTTTAGCGCCGCGGTCAAAATATTCAAGGCGTTATGCCGCAGAATATTTTGGGTACCGCAAGAATTGTATTTTCCGGATAGAAGTGGGTAAAAGAGAAAAGATTTTTATTGGATAGAATTTATCCCTCTTTCGTCACCTGCGGTGACAGCTTTTCCTCAAGAAGAAGCCTTTGCCCTCAGGGAATCCTTTTTGCGGAACGGTCAAGACCGTTCCCTACCATAAAGCAAAGGGGTTTTATTGAAACATCGCAGGGGAGGATATTATCCGTCCATTTTTAGTGGGACAGAGTTTGCCCCTCATCCGTCAAAACCTTCGGTTTTGCCACCTTCCCCCGAGGGAAGGCAAACCCTCCGGGAATCCTTTTGCGGAACGGTCAAGACAGTTCCCTACCATAAATTCAGGCTTGCCCTCCGGGGAGGCAGAGCGGATTTTATATATAAAGCGGTTTACCTTTACAGAATATTGCTTTTTTATATATAAATATAAAATTATATATTGACATTTTGAGAAAAGGGCATTATAATCTAATTTTGCAAGGCAATTTCGAAAGGAGGGAATATCAGAGATGAAAAGAACCTATCAGCCCAAAAAACTCCACAGACAGAAAGTACACGGCTTCCGCGCAAGAATGGCAACCAAAAACGGCCGCAAAGTTCTCGCAGCAAGAAGAGCTAAAGGCAGAAAACACCTCAGCTACTAATTGATCGGCGGTTTTAACCGATGAAGACACTTTCAATTAAACGAAACAACGATTTTTTGCGTATCTATCGAAGAGGAAAATCTGCGGCGGATTCAAAAGTTATCTGCTACGTTTCCCCAAACCGCCTTGGCAAAGTGCGCCTTGGCTTAACCACCAGCAAAAAAATCGGAAACGCCGTTGCAAGAAACAGAGCACGGCGGGTTTTAAGGGCGGCATTCAGAGAAGTTTATCCCTTTATCAAACCGGGATTTGACATTATTCTCGTTGCCCGAACCAAAACAACATTTACCAAGTCTACCGCTCTGACCCCCATCCTGACCGCCCAATTAGGTAAATTGGGCGCCTTACAGAGCACAAAAGAAGTATGAAAAAGCTGTTTCTGTTATTAATCAGATTTTATCAGAAAGCGATTTCTCCTTATAAAAGGCCTTGTTGCCGGTATTATCCCACCTGTTCTTCATACGCATATACGGCGATTAATCGATTCGGTGCGATGAGGGGCGGGTTACTTGGCTTTATAAGGATTTTACGCTGTCACCCTTTTCATGAAGGCGGTTATGACCCTGTTCCAGAAAATTGGGACCTTTTTTATTATTCAAAACTAAAGAAAAACAGAAAACAGCCTCTCCAAAACCAGGAGGAAGGTAAATAATGCAATTTATTATGAAAATTTTCGGCTGGCCGCTCGGCTTTATCATGCTGGGCTGTTACATGATCACCGGAAACAACTATGCGCTTGCAATTACCGTTTTTACTTTTGCAACAAAGCTTGCGCTTCTTCCTCTTTCTATCAAACAGCAGAAAGAGCAGGCCAAAATGGCCATTTTCCAGCCGAAACTTAAACGTATCCAGGAAAAATACGGTAACAACAAAGAAAGATATAACGAAGAGATCCAGAAACTTTATACCGAAGAAGGTTACAATCCCATGAGCGGATGCCTTCCTTCCCTTATCCAGTTCCCGATTCTTTTCGGTGTTATCGACGTTGTTTACAAACCTATCTATCACATTTTCCGTGTAAGCAACGCAGTTATCGAAGAAATGATGAGTGTTGCTTCCGCAGCAGGACATGCTTTTGAAGCACATTCCTATTACAACCAGATCAAACTTCTTAAAATCATTCAGGACGAAACCGAACTTTTCCATTCCTTTGACCAGGAAATCATCACCAAGATCGCCGAATTCGATATGACTCTTTTCGGACTTGACCTTGGAATTGTTCCTCAGTTCAAGCTTACTTATGAAGGCGGATTCAACTGGTATCTTCTTATCCCGATCCTCTGCGGTCTTTTCCAGCTTGGAATGACCTTCTATATGCAGAAAGCAAACCCCAGCCAGCAGCAGGGCGGCGGCGCTATGAACATCATGCTTTATACAATGCCCCTTATGTCCGTTTATATCGGTTTCGTTGTTCCGGCTGCAGCAGGTTTTTATTGGACCCTTTCCGCAGTAGCACAGTTTATCCAGAGTTTCTTCTTCAATATCTTCCTTAACCCGAAGAAACTTGCCGAACAGGCTGAAGCAGAAGCAGAAGCTGCAAGAGAAGCAAAAAAACAGCAGAGAGCAGAAGCAAAAGAAAAACTTAAAGAACTCCAGAGAGAAAGAAGCGCAAAATACGCTCAGAACGAAACTCCCGAACAGAAGGAGATCAATAAGAAAAAACTTGCCGAAGCAAGAAAACGCGCCGCAGAAAAATACGGCGAAAAATACGAAGAAGTTACCGACGAAGACCTTAAATAATCAGGAGGCTTTTTAAAAATGGAAAGAGAGTTTTTAGCCACCGGAAAAACGGTGGAAGAAGCGATCGAAGCCGCCTATGAAAAGGCCGGCGTTGACCGCGAATTTGTAACTGTTGAAATTGTTGAAAGACCCAGAAAAAAATTCCTTGGTCTTGTTTCCGTTCCGGCAACCGCAAAAGCAATTATTGACGAAGATTACTGGAACAAAATGTTCGGCGTAAGAGAAAAAAAGGCAGAAGCTCCCAAAAAGAAAAAAGAAGTTAAAGAGCAGAAACCCAAAGCCGAAAAACCTGTTCAGGAACCTAAAAAACAGGAACCCAAACAGGAAAAACCTAAAAAAGAACAGAAACCCCAGCAGCCCAAGAAACCCGAACCTAAAAAAGAAGTAAAAACCGCTGAAGCAAAAATTGAAGAAGCTTCCAAAGAGGAAGTAAAAGTTCTTGCTCCGGAAGTTCTTGAAAGAAAAGGTTCCGACGCTGCTAACTATATCAAAGAGGTTCTTGTCGCTCTCGGATATCCGGATGCGGAAGTTACCTATGCACAGAAAGACGGAATGATCGTTCTTCAGCTTTCCGGCGACGAAATGGGCGCTGTTGTCGGCAGAAGAGGCGATAACCTTGACGCAATGCAGTATCTTGCTTCCCTTGTTGCAAACAAAAGCGAAGGAAGCTATGTCCGCGTTGTTCTTGATATCGACGATTACCGCAGCAAGAGAGAAGCAAGCCTTCGTGCTTATGCAAGAAAGACCGCTTCCAACGTTGTAAAATCCGGCCGTTCCATGACTCTTGAACCGATGAACCCTTATGAACGCAGAATCGTTCATTCCACCGTTCAGACCGTTAACGGAGCAACTTCCAAATCCATTGGAAGCGAACCCAACAGAAGAGTTGTTATAAGCCCCATTGAAGGAGCAAAACCCCGCGGCGACAGAAAATTCCGCGACAACAAAGGCGACAGAAGACAGAGCAGAGGTAACCGCGCACCCAGAGAAAGCCAGAAAGTTATCGTTGCTCCCAACGAACAGCCGAAAAACGACGTTTCTTCCCTTTCCCTTTACGGAAGAATCGATCTTGACTGATAAAAATTTATAAAAAGTTAAGCCGGCACTTGATTTCAGTGCCGGCTCTTTTTATAATATATAATAGGATATTAGCCTCCCTTGTTAAAGGGAGGGGGACCGCGAAGAGGTGGAAGGATTCTTTCTCCGTTTAAGGTTCAAATTTAAAACGAAGGGATTTTTTTAAAAGAATCCCCCCGGTTCTGACAAAAGGTCAGAACCACCCCCCTTTAGGCAAGGGGGGCTTATGAAGGAGGAAAACAAATGAGTACCATTGCCGCAATTTCAACACCCCTTTCCGCTTCGGGTCTTGGTGTTATCCGAATTTCCGGAGAGGAAGCAGTTTTGATAGGGGAAAAGATGTTCCGGCCTTTCAAAGGCGGAAAGGAACTTTCTTCTCTTACCGGATATTCCTGCGCTTACGGAAGGGTTTTTGATTCCGAAGGGGATATTGACGAAGCGGTTGCAACGGTTTTTCTTGCGCCGAAAAGTTATACCGGCGAAAATACCGTTGAGTTTTCCTGCCACGGAAGCCCGGCACTTCTTAAAAGAGTTTTAAGAGCTGCTCTTGATTGCGGCGCAGGTCTTGCAGGCCCCGGTGAATTCACAAAAAGGGCGCTTCTTAACGGAAAACTTACCCTTACCCAGGCGGAAGCTGTTATGGATCTTATTTCTTCAAAATCCGCCAGTGCCGGAAAAGCCGCACTTGTTATGAGGGACGGCGCTCTTTATAAAAAAATCCGCAGCATAACAGAAAGCCTTACGGAACTTGAAACGCATCTTGCCGCCTGGAGCGATTATCCGGAAGAGGACGTTGAGGAACTTTCGGACGAACATCTTGAAACGGTGCTCAAAGAAACGGAACGCGTGCTCAAACGACTTATGGAAACTTATGACGCGGGAAAAATAATCCGCGAAGGAGCAACCACCGTTATTGCAGGAAAGCCCAATGTCGGTAAATCCACCCTTATGAACCTTATTTCCGGCCGGGACAGAAGTATTGTCACGGATATTGCCGGAACCACCCGCGACGTTGTTGAAGAAAGCGTGCTCGTTGGAGATATTCCGATCCGACTTCTTGATACAGCGGGACTTCGGAATACCGAGGATGCCGTTGAACGCATCGGCGTTGATATGGCGAACACCGAAATTGAAAGATGCGACGTTGTAATCGCGGTTTTCGATTCCAGCAGGCCTTTTGATGAAACGGACTTTGAACTTATTGAAAAGCTTAAAGGAAGACCGGCGGTTGCGGTAATCAATAAATCCGACCTTGAAATTCAGGCGGACGTTGATGCCGTTCATTCCGGTTTTGAAAATGTTGTTACAATTTCCGCAAGAAAGGGCGACGGCGAAGAGGAATTCAGAAACGCTCTTGCAAGGGTGCTCAAAACCGCCGACCTTGACCCTTCCGAACCGGTTATGGCGAACGAAAGACAGCTTGACTGTGTCCGCAGAGCAAAAAAAGCCATTGACGAGGCGCTTGATGCTGTCGCTTTCGGAATGACCCTTGACGCGGTTGGAATCTGCATTGAAACTTCTCTCGACGCGCTTTATGAACTTACCGGCGAAAAAGCCAGCGACGCAGTTATCGAAAAAGTTTTCGAAAGATTCTGCGTAGGAAAATAAAATTATCTGCATTTTAATGTAGGGCGGGGGCTTGCTCCCGCCATAAACAGATAATTCGGAGAATTAGCATGAATATTGACGAAATTAAACTTTTGGATATTCAGCCTTCCCAGTTTTATATTTCTGAAGAAAAACTAAGCGGAGTTAAAAGTTGGTTTAATCCAAAAGACCTTTCAAATTTTGAACCTTTGCCGATTCTTGAGCACGGCGGAAAAATCTTTTTTACCGACGGACACACAAGGGCGCTTGCGGCATTTCTTTCTGGAATTGAAAAAGTTCCGCTTGTTTGGGATTCGGAAGAAGAAATCGGAATTAAGGAATATGAAATTTGCGTAAAAGCATGTGAAAACCGAGGAATAAAAAATATCGCTGACCTTGAGCACCGGGTTTTGCCGCATGATGAATTTGTTGCAAAGTGGGATAACTGGTGCGACGGAATGCAGGAAGCTGTTTTATATTTTAATGAAAAATAATAGCGGCGGGAGCAAGCCCCCGCCCTACAATAGTTTTTATAAAAAAAGAGGTTTATTTTATGGAAGAATATTTTGCAGGAAAATATGACGTTGCGGTAATCGGCGCGGGACACGCAGGTGTTGAAGCGGCTCTGGCTGCCGCAAGACTTGGTGTAAAGACCTGCATCTTTACACTTAATCTGGATAAAATCGCGAATATGCCCTGCAACCCTTCCATCGGAGGCACCGCAAAAGGACATCTTGTTCGCGAAATCGACGCTCTCGGCGGCGAAATGGGAAAAGCGGCAGATAAAATGATGATCCAAAGCCGCATGCTCAACCTTGGAAAAGGACCGGCGGTTCATTCCCTTCGCGCACAGGAGGACAGAGCTTATTACCACCTTCTGATGAAAAAGACTCTTGAAAACCAGGAGAATCTTGATATCAAACAGGCGGAGATCGTTGAAGTACGCCCGGACGGAAAAGGCGGCGTGCTCGGAGTCACCACCCATCTCGGCGCTTTTTACGAAGTTCCGAACGTAATCATCTGCACCGGAACTTATCTTAAAGGAATCATCTACGTCGGCGACAGAAAATGGGAAAGCGGCCCGGACGCAAGTTCTCCGGCAAAGCCTCTTTCCGATTCTCTTGAAGCTTTGGGTATCAAACTCCGCCGTTTTAAAACAGGAACTCCCGCCCGCGTGCTCAGAAACAGCATTGATTACGATAAACTCGAAATTCAGCACGGCGATGAGCATATTGTTCCGTTCAGCTTTGAAACCAAAGGCGAACTTACCAATAAAGTTGATTGCTGGATAGGTTACACCAACGAGGATACACACGAAGTTATCCGAAAAAATATCGACCGTTCGCCCCTTTATTCCGGAAAAATCGAAGGTATCGGACCTCGCTATTGCCCGAGCATCGAGGATAAGGTAATGCGCTTTCCGGACAAGATCCGCCACCAGTTCTTCGTTGAACCGATGGGTCTTGATACCGAGGAAATGTATCTTTCCGGACTTTCATCCTCTCTTCCGGAGGACGTTCAGGTTGCAATTTACCGTTCCATAAAAGGTCTTGAGCACGTAAGCATTATGAGAAACGCTTATGCAATCGAATATGACTGCTGCGACAGCCTTGACCTTCGTCCCACCCTTGAATTCATGCAGGTAAAAGGTCTTTTCGGCGCCGGACAGTTCAACGGAACTTCCGGTTACGAGGAAGCCGCTGCTCAGGGACTTCTTGCAGGCGTTAACGCCGCAAGAAGAGTTCTCGGAAAAGAGGAAATCGTGCTCGAAAGAAGCAATTCCTATATCGGAACCCTTATTGACGACCTTTGCACCAAGGGTGTTCTTGACCCTTACCGCATGATGACAAGCCGAAGCGAATACCGCCTTGTGCTCAGACAGGACAACGCGGATATGCGTCTTACTCCTCTTGGCCGTGAAATCGGTCTTATTTCCGACGAGAGATGGGCGGATTTTCTTGAAAAACGCCGCCTTCGCGACGAGGAACTCGAAAGAGTCAAATCTGCGGGCATCAGAATGAGTCCCGAACTTGACGCAATGCTCATTGAAAAGGGAACTGCACCCCTTACCGAGGGTACCAAGGTTTCCGAGCTGCTCAAAAGACCCCAGATAACCTATTCCGACCTTGCTTCTTTCGATCTTAACAGACCGGAACTTCCGGAGGACGTTATCGAACAGGTCGAAATCGAGATCAAATATGAGGGATACATCAAAAAGCAGCTTGCACAGGTTGAACAGATGCACCGCCTTGAGGAAAAGAAGATCCCCGAGGACATTGATTATAAATCCATCCACGGTCTTCGCCTTGAGGCCATTGAAAAACTCAACAGAGTAAGACCTATGAACATCGGACAGGCAAGCAGAATTTCCGGCGTTTCGCCGGCGGACGTTTCCGTTCTGCTCATCTACATCCAGAAATGAGGTAACAATGGTAACTGAAATTCTTAAAAATTACATACCCGAGCACGCGGAGCCTCTTTCGGAAGAACAGTATGCTCAGCTTGAACGATATGCGGAGCTTCTTGTTGAATGGAACGAGAAAATGAACCTTACCGCCATCACCGACCCGGAGGGAATTGCTGTAAAACACTTCCTCGATTGCCTTGCTTATCTTAAAAGGGCAAAGATTCCGGAGGGAGCAAGGGTTGCGGACGTTGGTACCGGCGCAGGTTTTCCGGGAGTGGTGCTCAAAATTGCAAGACCCGACATCAAGCTTGTTCTCATAGATTCTTTGCAGAAACGGCTCAACTTCCTTGATACCGTTCTTAACGAAATCGGAATCAAAGCGACCCTTGTTCACGCAAGAGCCGAGGACGCAGGCCACGACAAAAACCTTCGCGAAAGCTTTGACGTAGTTACCGCAAGGGCTGTTGCAAATCTTGCGGTTCTTTCCGAATACTGCATTCCGCTTGTTAAGGTGGGCGGAGTTTTTGCGCCTATGAAAACCGCGGAAGTTGCGGAAGAACTTGACGGAGCAAGAGCCGCCGCAAAGATTCTCGGCGGAGAAGTTAAAGAGCCGGAGATTTATGAAATTCCCGCCGGCGGAAGATCTGTTGTTTTCATCGAAAAGAAAACAGCAACACCGGCGAAATATCCGAGACAGAGAGTTAAAATAAGCGAAAAGCCACTTAAATAAAAATAATGACACTACGGTTTCTTTTGTAACCGAGGGTATTGTTATATTTACCCCCATTTCTTTGACGGCGCAAAGAAACGGCGGTAAAACCGCCAAAGAAACGCCTTCTAACCCCTGTTGCCGCTCCCGCGTCAACTGTCCCCTTAGCAAAGGGGACAAAATGCACCACCGGAAGATTGTGCTTTTGAATCCCTACCGCAATCGTTCAGGCCGACGGCGGTTTTTTTGTTTAACTTTCAGTCTTGGTTGAGTTTTAAGAGTTATTAGAATAAGCGAAAAGCCGCTTAAATAAAAAAGAAAAGATACCCCATTTCTTTTGTTAGCAAATAAGGCAAAGAAAAAAGACGCAGATTTTTCTGCGTCTTTTTTATGTTCGGAATTATTTTTCTTCGTTTTCCGCTTCGAGTTTTTTGCGGCGTTTTTCTTTCTTTTTTGCTTTTGTGGCTTCTTTTTCGCGTTTTTTCTTATCGAATTCATAACGGCTTGCGTTGATATAGCTTAAAATCATTACAAGGAAGAAAAGAAAAACCGGAAGAAGGCAGAACCACATTATTCCTTTTAAACCCGGATTTCTGTATTCAAAGTTATCGAAGAACTTGAAGAACCAGATTATATCGCAGATAAGGGTTGCAACTGCGCCGGAGATTATTGCGGTTTTGAATTTTTCTTTTCCGCGGTTTGCTTTTACGGCAAAGAAAAAACCGAGAAAGAGCAGCCACATTGCGGCAACTATTACCAGAACAAAGTTACTGCCTTCGATTTTCTGGATAAGCATTGTAAGCCAGGTGAGCATTTTTTTTAAACCTCCTCAGGTATCAAGTTCGTAATAATAAACTTTTTCGCCGTCAAAAAAGGCGAAAGAGAAATTATAGGAATATAAGGCGTCGTTTCGGTTTTTATAAAACCAAAAACCTTCGGTGTTCGGGATATATTCCGTAAGTTCAAGTCCATTATACTCCTCTTTTGAAAAAATTAAAGGGGCAATTCCCGAATCGACGGGAGTTTTTTGCCATTTTGCCTCAATTTTTTCGATTTGTTCCGCGGTGGGGCGGAAAATTATGATTTCCTCGCCGTCGCCGTGAAAACCGCCGTGGGTATCTTCGTGGAATTCGATTTGGTAAGATTTTATATTCATATCAAGGTTTTCGCGGATTTCGTTTTTCGGGTAGTAATTCGGAAAAAGAAAACCGAAGAGAGAAGCGAAACAGCCATAGATAAAGGCAAGAATTAAAGCGATTGTTCCGAGGATTATTTGCATAGTTATCCCTCGTTTGTAGAAAGAATCCCCCCGTCACCTTCGGTGACACCCCCCTTTAGGCAAGGGGGGCTGTATGAAAGGATGTCGCCGGGTTGGCAATCAAGAGCTTCGCAGATTGATTCAAGGGTTGAAAAACGGATTGCTTTTGCTTTTCCGGTTTTTAAAATTGAAAGATTTGCCATTGTTATTCCGACTTTTTCGGAAAGTTCGGTCATGCTCATTTTTCGCTTTGCGAGCATGACGTCAAGATTCACTTCAATCGACATGAGCACGCCCCCTTTTTTAAATCGTAAGGTCGCTCTCGTTTTGGAGAACGGCGGATTTATAAACAAGATGGGAAAGGGCGGCACAGACGATTGAAATTGCGATTCCCACAAAAATCACAAGGGGAGCAAGGATTATTGCAACGCCGGGATGGCTCATATCCATAAAAACAAGCGACCAGTTTCCGATAAAGAAAAAAGCGGAATCTCCTGCGGCAAGGGCGGAGATTATTTTAAGGTTTTTAGCGTTATCAAAGCTGAAGGAATTATCGTTTCCGATGTTGGAAGCGATTTTCCAGCCGAAAATAAGCGAAACAAAACAGGGAACTGCGCAAAGCCAAAGGAAAATCAGCCAAGGCCAATAGCAATAGGCAACTTCCGGATTAAGGGAAGCAAAATTTGCGCCATAGGCCGGAATGAACCAGCCGAAAACGATTAAACCGAAGATTCCTGTTCCGATTATAACTGCTTTGAGCCAGGTTGAGAGATTTTTTTGGGACATTGAATTCACCTTCCTTATTTATTAATTTACCCCCATTTCTTTGACGGCGCAAAGAAACGGCGGTAAAACCGTCAAAGAAACGCCTTCACCCCTGCGGTTTGCTCCCGCAAACGCTGTCCCCTCAAGGGGACTAAAGCGCACCACCGGAAGATTGCGATTTCTAATAACGACCGCCATCGTTCAGGCCGACGGCGGTTTTTAATATTATATTTTTGCTCGGTTATATTTGCGGATAATTTCCGCCCCTGCTTTGTTATAGCACATATTTTTTTGAAAGTCAATAAAAATTTATCGAAAAACGATAAATAATTTTGTTATACATTAATTGTTCTGCCCCTCATCCGTCAAAACCTTCGGTTTTGCCACCTTCCCCCAAGGGAAGGCTTAACAGGGTTATTCCAAAAACTTTTCGCAAAAGGGGAGAGATTTCGATTTTGTTTTACCTGTTTCGATTCAAGATTTGTCGGGGGTTGTTTTAATTAATGTTATAAAGAGGTTTACTGCGATTTGTTTTGCTGGAAAAATATGGAAAGATATGCTATTATAAATCCGGAGGCGATGATCATGTTTGAGATTCTTAAAAGGCAGGGACTGGTTATGAGCATCGCCCTTTCGGATATTGTTCCGAACCCGGCGCAGCCAAGGCGGAATTTTGATGAGAGCGAACTTTTTGCCCTTGGGGAAAGCATCCGGGAAAACGGACTTATCCAGCCGATTTCTGTCCGCAAAATCAAAGGCGGATTTGAACTCATCGCCGGTGAGCGCAGGTTTCGGGCATGCAAACTTATCGGTAGGCAAAAAATTGAGGCTATCGTTTATGATATCGGCGATGAGGTTTCGGCAACCTGGGCGCTTATTGAAAATCTTCAAAGAAGCGATCTTGGACCTTTTGAGGAAGCGGAAGCGCTTTTCAAGCTTATTTCCGGTTGGAATATTCCAAGGGAGGAGGCCGCAAAGCGGCTTGGGATAGCTTCTTCGACTCTTTCAAACAAACTTAGGATTTTAAAGCTTGAACCGGAAATCCGGAAAATCATTACCGAAAACAATCTTACCGAAAGACACGCAAGGGAACTGCTTCGGATCGAAACCGAAAAGGGCAGGGAAGAGGCGGCAAAATATATTGCCGCAAAGGAACTTAACGTTCCGGAAACTGTCAGATACATAGGAAAGCTTTTGGAAAAAGAAAAGCCGAAGAAAAAGGCAAGATATTTTGTAAAAGACCTGCGGCTTTTTATAAATACCTTTGAGCACGCAGTTGAAGTTATGAATTCCGCAGGTCTTGGGGCGGTAAGCAGCGTTTCGGAAAACGAGGAGAGTTTTATTTATACGGTTGCTGTGCCGAAGGCAAACGCCTTCAAAAAGGCGGAAGGTTCCGCCGGTTAATTTTTTCGTGCTGCTCCGGTGTGTTCGCATCCGCACCGACAGTTATATAAAACAGAAGCACATTGCTTCGCCAAAAGACACATTCCCCTGAAAGAACACAAAGGGCCGCCGCAAGGCGGCCTTTTGTGTTTTGTTCCACGTGAAACTTTTTCAGGACGCGCTTCGCAAAATATACCCACTTCAATGCGGAGGATACCATTCTTGCGGTGCCCAAAATATTCTTCGGCATTGCGCCTTGAATATTTTGACCGCGGCGCCAAAGATTGCTCGCTTCATCGTCCACAGGACGCGCTTCGCAATCTTTGTTCCACGTGAAACATTTTATATATTTTGTGATAAATTTCGCAAAACATCATTGAAAAAAACGCCGCTCTCTATTATAATAAAAAGGTAATAATAATAAGCGGAGGAAAGAATGGGCAAAATTATAGCATTCGCAAACCAAAAAGGCGGCGTTGGAAAAACGACAACTGCGGTAAACCTTTCCGCGGCGCTTGCATACAGAACAAGGGGCAGAGTTTTGCTTGTGGATTCGGACCCCCAGGGAAACGCAACTTCCGGACTTGGAATCAACAAAAGGGAAGTTAAGCATTCCGTTTATGACGTTGTTCTTGGAACATGCGGCGCAAAAGACGCGGTTATAAGAACAAAATATAAAAACCTTGATATAATGCCTTCAAGCATTGATCTTGCGGCGGCGGAAATTGAACTTGTTGATATGGAAAACCGCGCGCTTCGTCTTAAAAACGCGCTTTCCGCAATTCTTGCGGAATATGATTACATCTGCATAGACTGCCCGCCTTCTCTCGGACTTCTTACTCTTAATGCTCTTGCGGCATGCACCAGCATTCTTGTTCCGATTCAATGCGAATTCTATGCTCTTGAAGGTCTTTCCCAACTTATGGCAACAGTCCGCACCGTAAAAAGACTTTATAACGGATATATTGATCTTGAAGGCGTTCTTCTTACAATGTATGACGCAAGGCTTAATCTTACGATGCAGGTTGTTGAGGAAGTTAAAAAATACTTCCCGCAGAAAGTTTTCAAAACCGTTATTCCGAGGAACGTCCGCCTTTCCGAAGCGCCTTCTTTCGGAGAACCGGTAATTTATTATGATTTCGCATCAAAGGGAAGCCAGAGTTATCTTGCTCTTGCGGACGAAATTATTGCGAACAACAGAACGGAGGGATGATTTTTGGCAAAATCCAGAGGACTCGGCAGGGGACTTGATACCCTTTTTGCCGACCAGACCGGACTTTCCGGAGAAGATTCCGGAATTTCCACCGTAAGGCTTTCTGAAATTGAGCCGAACTTATCTCAGCCGAGAAAAGAATTCGACGAGGAAGCTCTTAACGAACTTGCGGATTCCATTGCCGCCCACGGAGTTTTGCAGCCTCTTCTTGTAAGACCCCTTAAAAACGGAATGTACCAGATCGTTGCCGGCGAAAGAAGATGGCGCGCCGCAAGAATTGCGGGACTTTCCGAAGTTCCGGCACTTATCCGCGAACTTTCCGACGAGGAGACCGACCAGGTTGCGCTTATCGAAAACCTCCAGAGGGAAGACCTCAACGCAGTTGAAACCGCAGAAGGTTACCGCCGTCTTATGGATAAATACGGCATGACCCAGGAACAGCTTTCCGAAGCAGTCGGAAAATCAAGACCCGCCGTTGCGAACACTTTAAGAATTCTTAACCTTCCGGAAGAGGTTCTTCCGCTTGTTTCCTCCGGAAAGCTTTCCGCAGGACACGCAAAGGCAATTCTTTCCGCTCCGGAAGAAAAAAGAACCGAACTTGCAAAAATGATCGTTTCCGGGGAACTTTCCGTAAGGGAAGCGGAGAAACTTGCTTCAAAAATCGGAAAAGAGCAGAAAGAAAAAGCTCCGAAAAAGAAGGATTCCTTCCCGAAGGATAAATTCTACCGTGAAATGCAGGTTGCAATGACCGAAGAACTCGGAAGACCTTTTAAAATCACCGAAAACGAAAAAGGCGGAACAATCGAGCTTCCGTTCTACAATAAAGAGGAACTTGCGGATTTCTGCGAGCGAATCCTTAAAAAGAAAATGTAAAGATAAGGAGAAAAACCGATGCTTGATATTAGATTTGTAAGAGAAAACGCGGAACTTGTTAAAGAAGCATGCCGCAGAAGATTCAAACCCATGGACGAGGTTGTTGACGAACTTGTTGCAATCGACGCAGAACGCCGTAAACTCAACGCAAAAACCGACGACCTTAAAGCACAGCAGAACCGCGCAAGCAAACAGATTCCCGTTATGAAAAAGAACGGCGAAGACACCACCGAGCTTATGGCTCAGATGAAAGAAATTGCCGAAGAAAGCAAAAAATGCGGCGAAGAGCTTGCAAAACTTGAGGACCGCCAGCTTGAACTTATCCTCAGAATCCCGAATATTCCGAACGAAGCTGTTCCTTACGGAAAAGACGACACCGAAAACGTCGAACTCCGCCGTTGGGGCGAGCCCAGAAAATTCGACTTCGAGCCGAAAGCACATTGGGATATCGGTCAGGACCTCAATATCCTTGACCCGGAAAGAGCAGGCAAAGTTACCGGCGCAAGATTCCATTTCTATAAAGACCTTGGCGCAAGACTTGAACGCGCAATTATGAACTATTTCCTCGATACCCACACCGCAAACGGATACACCGAGATTTTCCCGCCTTTCATGGCAAACAAAGCTTCCATGACCGGCACCGGCCAGCTTCCGAAATTTGCCGAGGATATGTACAAACTCGAAGGCGAAGACCTTTATCTCATTCCCACCGCGGAAGTTCCGGTAACCAACTTCCACCGCGGCGAAGTTCTTGATAAAGCAAGCCTTCCGATCAAATACTGCGCATATTCCGCCTGCTTCCGCGCAGAAGCAGGTTCCGCAGGCCGCGACACCCGCGGTCTTATCCGTCAGCACCAGTTCAACAAAGTTGAGCTTGTTAAATTCGCTGATCCGGAAAAATCTTACGAAGAACTTGAAGAACTTACCGGCGAAGCAGAAAAAGTTCTCCAGGGTCTCGGACTTCCTTACCGCGTAGTTGTTCTTACAACCGGCGACCTTACCTTCAGCTCCGCAAAAACTTATGATATCGAAGTTTGGATGCCTTCCTACGGAAGATACGTCGAAATTTCTTCCTGCTCCAACTTTGAGGATTTCCAGGCCCGCAGAGCGAACATCAAATGCAAGGACAAAGACGGCAAAGCTGTTTTTGCACACACCCTCAACGGTTCCGGCGTAGCGATCGGCAGAACCACCGCGGCTATTCTTGAGAACTATCAGAACGAAGACGGTTCTGTTACCATTCCGGAAGCACTTCGCAGATATATGGGAATCGACGAAATTAAATAATATGGGAAAGGAGCGCCTTTTGGCGCTCCTTTTTGAATATGGCCCCCTTGCCTAAAGGGGGCTGTCACCGAAGGTGACTGGGGGATTCTGTATAATGTTTCGGTAATTGCAGAAAGAATCCCTCCACCGCTCCGCGGTCCCCCTCCCTTTGACAAGGGAGGCTTAATGGTAAAATTTTCCAAATGTGTATATACAAAATGCACAAGCGAAGGGAAAAAATTTCGTTTAAGATGAGCAAAAGAGAAAATTGAAAAACTTTTTAGAAAAAGCGGAAAAAAGGCTTGAAATTCCCGTGTAAAGGTGTTAGAATAGTGAAAATTTACACGTGAACAATATAACAAATATAAAAACCAGGAGGAGAGCGCAAACATGGTAAACCCGAACACCAATGAAAAATTCCTTTACGAAGGACTTACTTTCGACGACGTACTTCTTATTCCTGCAAAATCTGATGTACTTCCGAAAGACTGCTGCACCAAAACCGTTCTTGCAAGAGATATCGTGCTTAACGCACCTATCATGACCGCAGCAATGGACACCGTTACCGAAGCAAAAATGGCAATTGCTATTGCAAGAGAAGGCGGTATCGGCGTTATTCACAAAAACATGCCCATTGAAAAACAGGCAGAAGAAGTTGACAAAGTAAAACGCAGCGAAAACGGCGTTATTGTTAACCCCTTCTATCTTGCAAAGGAAAACACCGTTGCAGAAGCAAACGCACTTATGGCAAAATTTAAAATCAGCGGTGTTCCGATTTGCGACGAAGACAAAAAACTTGTTGGTATCATCACCAACAGAGATATGAAATTCCTTGAAAACTTCAACGTTGCAATCGAAGAAGTTATGACCAAGGAAAACCTTGTTACTGCTCCTGTTGGCACCAACCTTGAAGAAGCACAGAAAATCCTCCGTGCACACAAAATTGAAAAACTCCCGATCGTTGATGAAGAAGGCAGACTTGCAGGTCTTATCACCATCAAAGATATTGAAAAAGCTGTTCAGTACCCCAACGCAGCAAGAGACAAAGGCGGCAGACTTCTCTGCGCAGCAGCTCTTGGCGTAACTTCCGACGTTATGGTTCGTGCAAAAGCTCTTATCGAAGCAGGTGCAGACGTTCTTGTTCTTGACTCCGCACACGGCCACAGCGCAGGTATCATGAACTGCGTAAGAATGATCAAAGCAGAATATCCCGAAATCGCTCTTGTTGCAGGTAACGTTGCAACCGCAGCAGCAACCGAAGACCTTTTCGAAGCAGGCGCGGACGCTGTTAAAGTTGGTATCGGCCCCGGTTCCATCTGCACCACCCGCGTTGTTGCAGGTATCGGCGTTCCCCAGATCACCGCAATTTATGAAGCAGCAAAAGTTGGCGCAAAATGGGGCAGACCCATCATCGCTGACGGCGGTATGCAGTATTCCGGCGATATCGTAAAAGCTCTTGCAGCAGGCGGCAACGCAGTTATGCTTGGTTCCATGCTTGCAGGTTGTGACGAAGCACCCGGCGATTCTGAAATTTATCAGGGCAGACGTTTCAAAGTTTACCGCGGCATGGGATCCCTTGCAGCAATGGCAAACGGAAGCAAAGACAGATATTTCCAGGAAGACAACAAAAAACTTGTTCCCGAAGGCGTTGAAGGACGTGTTCCTTGCAAAGGCACCGTTGGCGAAGTTGTTTACCAGATCCTCGGCGGTCTCCGCGCAGGTATGGGTTACTGCGGATGCGGCACCATTTCCGACCTTCAGGAAAGAGCTCAGTTCGTAAGAATTACCGGCGCAGGCCTTAAAGAGAGCCATCCTCACGATATTTACATCACCAAAGAGGCTCCCAACTATTCCACCAACGTATAATTCATGCTTTGAGCACGGAAATAAAAATGAGCACGCGAATGCGTGCTCATTTTTTTATAATCACAAAAAGGCATTACAGCAGGGAACGGTCCTGACCGTTCCGCAAAGCCTTCCCTTGGGGGAAGGTGGATTTTCTGCGGTTTACCGCAGAAAAGACGGATGAGGGGCTTTTTAATACAACCCCATTTCTTTTAGAAAAAGAAACCGGGCAAAGCTTGTTCCACTAAAAACGGGCGTTTTACGGCAGGTAAAATAAAAAATCCGCTGTTTTATAGAAAATGTTTACAATTTATTTAATAAAAAGGCGAAAAAACACGATATAATATAACCATCAGGGAGGTGTTTTTTTATGTGGACACGCGCAAGAATAAAAGAGGAAGCGAGAAACGGTCTTCGCAGATTTGGATACTGGATGCCGCTTCTTGTAACATTTGTTGCGGGAATTCTTACCGGAGGAATTACCACCGGCGGAACGACAACGAACAGCATTACAACGGAATATACCGCGGAATACAGCGGCGAACTTACTCCGGCTGGATTTCTTGCTTTTATTGATGAATTCTTCGGCGAGTTTTTCTATGAGATAGGCACGGCTTTTGAAAACATTTTCAGCAATCCGCTTATTGCGATGACAACGGCTTTTCTTATTGTTCTCGGATTCATGATCGGACTTGTTGTTGCATTCGGTTGGAGCGCTTTTGTTGCCGGTCCGGTTATAGTCGGTAAAAACCGTTATTTTATGGAACACAGGGCTTTTGATTCCAGATTCGAAAGACTTTTCTGGTCTTTCAGAAGCGGAAGATATATGAACGTTGTTAAAATCATGTTCTGGAAGGAAGTCAAGATTTTCCTTTGGAGTTTGCTTTTTATAATTCCCGGAATTATAAAAGCATATGAATACAGCATGGTTCCGTATATCCTTGCGGAAAATCCGCAGATTTCCTGCGAACGCGCCTTTGAACTTTCCAAGAGAATGACAAAGGGTGAAAAATGGAAGATCTTCGTGCTTGATCTTTCCTTCATCGGTTGGTATATTGTCGGTTTCCTTTGCTGCTGCGTCGGAATGTACTTTGTTGAACCTTACCGCGAAGCAACTTTTGCTGAACTTTATCAGGTTATGAGAGAAAAAGCACACGGACTCGGCTTTACCGATTATGCTGAGCTGCCCGGATTTTTCCCGGAACAGAGATGATAAAAAAAGACCGTCTTTCGGACGGTCTTTTTTTGTATGAAAACGAAGGGTTGTATTATAAAAGGTCTGTGATATAATGAAAATAATCGGAGGTGATTTTTTTGCTTACAAGAAAAGAACTTAAAGAAAACGCGAAGGCAACTCTTAAAAAATTCGGATACTGGAAGGTATTCGCGGTAACTCTTATTTCCGGATTTTTTGCGGAGGGAATCGGTTCAAGCGCTATGAGCGGAGTTTCGTCGATGTTTTCAAGTGTTATTTCGGCGGCTTCCGGTTCTTCCGGTTCCATTGAAGAGGAATATGAATTTCTTTCAAATCCTTTGTTTGCAAGATGGTTCATAGTTCTGGTTGTTATAACTTTTGTTTTTGTATTTGCGCTTGCGCTTTGTTTCGGGGCTTTTGTTTCCGGACCGGTTCTTGCAGGCAAAAGCAGATTCTTTATGGAAAACCGACTTTACGGTTCAAAATTCGAAAGACTTTTCTGGGGGTTCGGAAAGGGAAGATATCTTCCGATTGTAAAGACGAACTTTGTTTATATGATCAGAATCTTCCTTTGGAGTTTGCTTTTCCTGATTCCGGGAATCATCAAATCCTATGAATATTTCATGGTTCCGTACATCCTTTCGGAAAACCCGGGAATCAACACAGAGCGGGCTTTTGAAATTTCGAGCAGAACGACAAAAGGGGAGAAATGGAAAATATTCGTGTTCGAATGTTCTTTCCTTGGTTGGATACTTCTTGGATTGCTCACATGCGGAATCGGAATTTATTTCCTTGAACCGTATTACTACGCTTCTTTTGCGGAACTTTATCAGCAGCTTCGTGAAAAAGCTTTTTCCGAAGGAATTGCGGATTGTTCCGAACTTCCGGGATATATGCCAAATCAGGCATAAAATAAAAAGCGGTGCTCATTTTCTGAGCACCGCTTTTTTGTGTGTATCCGACTTTGGAAAAAGAAAAAGCACTGATTTTCATCAGTGCTTTTTGTTGGTGACCCGTGCGAGAATCGAACTCGCGTTACAGCCGTGAAAGGGCCGTGTCTTAACCGCTTGACCAACGGGCCATTATGGTAGCGGCGACTGGATTCGAACCGGTGACACTTCGGGTATGAACCGAATGCTCTAGCCAACTGAGCTACGCCGCCATTACTTTTTTAAAGCCTCAAGGCGTAGACTATTATACAAAACAAATTGAGGTTTGTCAACCCCTTTTTTGAAATTTTTTTGATTTTTTTCAAACTTTTTTTAAAAAGCAAAAAAGGGGCATGACGGAACAGATTCAGATTGCATATATAATATAGTATAATAGTATTATATTATATTATATTATATATTAATTATATATTAATTATATATTAATTATATAATACATTATATAACAAACATATGATTACATGGAGGGTCGGATTCAGGACGAGGAAGAATAAAATCCAAAAGCCGGAAAAAGGAGCACGCCTTGCTTTTTACATCCTGAAACAGAGAATGAAGAATCACGCGAGGTTAATACAAAAACAATGCTTGCATTTTATGAAGATATATAATATAGTAATAATACTATATTAAACAGGAGGATGTTTCTGTGGCAAAGAAGAAAGTTCTTACCGAAGAAGAAAAAGCAGCAAAGAAGCAGCATATCAAAGAAGAGATCCAGGCATACATCTGCATGTTCCTTTTTATTGCACTTTTTGTTGTAATGTTTGCAATGTTTGGAAGCCAATCCAATATTTTCGCAAGATAATAAGTTGAAAAATGGCTTATTTATGCGGTTTTTTTGTGCTTCAAAAAAATATTGAAAAAATTTGAAATTTTTTTGAAAAAAGTGTTGACAAACAGGAAATGATTTGATATAATAATCAAGCTGTCACAAAGAGCGACAACAAAATATGAAGTTTAAAATCGTTTTAAGTAGGTTTTGTAAGAAACTGAAAAGAAAACGAAAAATAAATTTCAAAAAAAGTGTTGACAAACAAAACTCTGTGTGATATAATAACAAAGCTACTTGAAGGCGAAAAGCTAGAGAGAAGCGAACAGGACTTTGAAAATTAAACAACGCAAACAAGAAGACCCGTAATTGCTTTGAGTAATACAATGCTTTTTACGAAGCGAAGCGAAGTAAAAAAGGATTGTTACCAAAGGTTTACAGAAGTGAAGAC